>WLEA01000014.1 GCA_009704535.1 Actinomycetota bacterium | reverse complement strand
GTAACGATGTTCACAACACCGGGGGGAAGATCTGCCTGTTGGCAGATTTCTGCAAACAGCAACGCGGTGAGTGGAGTTGTTTCTGCAGGCTTCAATACGACTGTGTTGCCAGCGGCAAGCGCTGGAGCGATCTTCCACGCCAACATCAGCAGCGGGAAGTTCCAGGGGATGATTTGCCCGGCAACGCCGAGGGCGCGAGGGGCTGGCCCAAGGCCGGCGTATTCGAGCTTGTCGGCCCAGCCGGCATAGTAGAAGAACCAGGCTGCCACCAGCGGAATATCGACATCCCGGGTTTCGCGGATGGGCTTGCCGTTATCGAGGGATTCGGCAACCGCGAGCTCACGCGAGCGCTCTTGGATGATGCGCGCAATGCGGAAGAGATACTTGGCTCTTTCACTGCCCGGCATCTTCGACCACGTTCCGCTGAAGGCTTTCCTGGCAGCTCGCACTGCAGCGTCAACATCGGCCTCGGTGGCCATGGCAACCTGAGTGATGGTCGTCTCTGTTGAGGGCGACACCGTGGCGAAGGAGCCACCGTGTCCATCGATGAACTCACCGCCAATGAAGAGCCCGTAGGACTTCTTCAGGTTCAGAATCGAGGTCGATTCTGGTGCTGGGGCGTAATCAAGGAATGTCATATCAGTCCACCGTCACATAATCAGGGCCACTGTAGTGACCGGTTCGTATTTTCTGTCTCTGGAGAACTACGTCGTTGAGCAAGCTTGAGGCGCCAAACCGGAACAGATGTGGCTCAAGCCATTCTTCGCCCACCGTCTCCGCGACACCCACGAGGTAGCGCAGGGCATCCTTGCTGGCCCTGATGCCACCGGCTGGCTTCATACCAATCTCTTCTCCGGTGAGTCCATGCCAGTCTCGGATTACCTCCAGCATGGTGACCGTGACCGGAAGCGTCGCTGCCGGCTGGACTTTTCCAGTAGAGGTTTTGATGAAATCGGCGCCAGCCAAGATGGCGAGCCAGCTTGCCTGGCGCACGTTATCGAGCGTTGCGAGCTCTCCGGTTTCGAGGATTACCTTCAGATGCGCATAGGTTCCATCCGCTCGCTTGCAGGCTTCTTTGACCGCGACAATCTGGTCAAAGACAAAACCCAGGCGGCCCGAGAGGAATGCTCCACGGTCAATGACCATGTCGATCTCGTCTGCTCCCTCCGCGACGGCCAACTGGGTGTCCAAAATTTTGACCGGCAGGCTCGCGCGGCCGCTGGGGAACGCGGTAGCGACGGCGGCAACCGCGATGCCATCCGAGCGCTTAGAGAGGTGCCAGTCACCTAAGGCCTCGATGGTGTGTCCCACCATGTCCCCATAGACGCAGACCGCAGCGACGTGGGGACACGTGCGGTCACTGGGATCGGGCAAGATAGCTTTTCTGGCCAGGGAGCGAATTTTTCCCGGGGTGTCAGCACCTTCCAGTGTCGTGAGGTCCACCATTCGAATAATCGTGTCGAGACCCCACGCCTTGCTGGTGGTCTTGATTGATCGGCTGGCAAACGTTGCGGCCCTGGCTTCAGCACCGACCACGTCGACCCCGGGGATGCCGTTGAGGAACTTTTTCAATGCTTTCTCGGTCACCGAGGCGCCAAGAACGCTGTTGGCTCTGGCAGTGGGGTGAACAGCGGTCGTGGGGGTCATGGCTATGCCACCTTTCCTTCGGGGAGATCGAGCAAAAACGTTGCAGTGTCTTCATCGGTAATCAAGACGGTGGCCAACCCACTCGTCACAATCGCTTTGGCAACAGGGTGTTTGTCGTGGCCCGCGACCACGGCAATGCTTCGCTGCGCCTGCCTCAGCCTCTCCAGGGACAGCCCCAGCGTTCGCTGATCAAGCTCGGGGTCGGCAATTTCGCCATCGGAGGTGATGTAGCGGCCGAGCACATCGCCGACCGCGCCGAGGTTTTGGAGCTTTCTAATTTGCGCGGAATCCACATAACCGGAATAGACGTGGATACTGACCTCGCTGGCAGGCCCAGCACTGAACAGGTAGGTGTCTGCGGTGTTGGCCTCATCGAGGACAGCGCTGACTGAGCGGTCAGCTTCGATAGCGTTCTTTGTTTCCACTCGCTCCAGAATTGCGGGTGTGGGCATCAATGTGACTTGTCCGCCGGACTTGTCGGCAATCATGGTTGCGGTCGCGGCCGCTCGTGCCGGTGATGCACTCTTGGTGACACCACCGTTGACTTGAACCACCCGGACCGGTGCGGACCACTCTGGGGGCAGCGCAACAGCGAGTTGGTGGAGGGTGTTGCCCCAACTGACCCCAAGCGTGTGAGTCCGGGGCCGCATGCTCACGAGATAGTCAGCAGCCGCTCCCGCCACTCGGGCAGTAATGGTGGAATCGGATTCCCTCGGGACGACAACAGCCGACGCGAGCCCATAAGTTTCGACGAGGCCATGTTCCATGCCTAAGCGTCTGGCCTTGGGGTGAGCAATCTCGATGCGCACAATTCCCTCAGCTCTCGCAGCGTGCAGTAATCTGCCGACTTTCCAACGAGTGACACGCAGGATGGCGCCAATCTCGTCTTGGGTTTTGTTCTCTTCGTAGTACAGCTCTGCGGCACGCACAGCGAGCAACTCATTATCGAGCTCGTTGATGTGGCCGACCATAGGGAAAGCCTACGGCCTAGTCAACAAATGTTGCCAACCCTGCTCATATGAGCATTATGGTCGAGCGTCCCGCAACTCGTCATCAACAAGGCGCTCGCGGCGCAACACCCACACAGCCGGAATCTGCAACACACTTAACACCACCAAGGCAATAATGCTGATTTCCCACCCGCCGGTGAGCTGGTAACCAAGGCCAACGAGTAGTGGCCCAATGGCAGCAAAGAAATAGCCCGCACGGTTCACGTAACCACTGAGCTGCAAGGCCGAGAAATGATTCTTTGTGCGCTTCCCAATGAGGGTGAGGGACAAGTGGAACGACAGAGGCGAGATGGCCAACAGCGTCACCCACACGTATAACCACGCGCCAGGGAAGAGCAACAGGCCTAACCACCCCAGCGCCCCAGTGAGGGTGGCGACGCCCACGAGTATCCCGGCGCTCCCACGTCTGACCGCGAGCGGCGGAATCAGCAGGGACAACGGCAGCCCCATGATCGAAAACAGGCCAAGTGCCAGGGCGGCTTCGGTGCGTCCCACACCGGCTATGTCGCTCAGCATCAGGGGCAGCAGCGAGAACGCCGTGTACGCAGTTGCCCCCGCGATAGCGAAGATCACCATGACGGCCAGCGCAGTGGGTGAGCGCGACAGCGAGACTGCAGCGAGGGGAATCGGAAGGGTGGCGTTGAGCTCGGCCTCGGCGATTCCCCGACGCTTAGCGAAGGGGATGACAATGAGCCAGGGAATAGCGCCCACAAAACTGACCAGCGCCCACGTCGCAAGAGACAGACGCCAGCCAAAGGCGTCTGCCATCCACACCCCGGCAACGGTGGGTGCCGTGGCACTAATGGCCATGGCCGTCGCGTAGGCAGCTGTCATGGCGCCAACGGCGCGTGGCGCATAGAGCTTCACCAGCGCCGGGAGAATCACGTTTCCAATACCTGCCGAGAGCATCAGCACGATGGTCGCGACAAACAGCGAGGCATAGTTCGGCGAAAAACCTCGCCACAGGTGGGCGATGATGGCAAGACCTCCGACCACCACCGCTGCGCCCTCAATCGTAACTCTCCGAGCAAGCCAGGGAGAGACCGCTGCGGCAAGGGAAAAAGCCAGTGGTGGGATCATTCCCAGCGCACCAAGCGGCAACCCCGCCAACGGAACATCAAGCTCAATCGTTGTCGCCAGTGGCGACAGAGCCGCCACCCCTGTTCTGATGCCAAGCGCAGTTAGGATGATGCCGGTCAGGGCGAACACTACGACGGAGCGTGGTGTTAGGGGCACTACTTCATCCTATGCCGAAGCAGAAGGCTCCAGGATGGTGCGAATGACCTGTTCGTCCAGACCCATCTGGTGTGCCAACGCATCCGCGTCGGGGAATTTCTGCATACCCCTGATGAACTGCACAAACTCCACCGTGATGACTTCTCCATAGAGATCGATGGTGGTGTCGAGAAGGTGGGACTCGATGGTTCGCTCAGCCAGATCGCCAAAGGTTGGGTTCACCCCAATCGACGTTGCGGCCGGGTAGCGCGTCCCACCGTGCGAAACAAAGGTCGCATAGACGCCATCGGCTGGAATGAAACCCTCTAAGTCGCCAGACAGATTCGCCGTGGGGTAACCGAGGACCCGGCCGCGTTGGAAGCCAGTACCCACAACACCTCGAACGCTGTGGTGTCTGCCTAACAGTTCGGCGGCTTCAGTGACGTCACCGCCCACCAGAGCTTCTCGAATCATGGTCGAGGAAACTCTGGCCCCTCCGGACTCGCAGTAATCAGCAACGACCTCGACCCTGAAGCCGTGCGCCTCGCCTTCGCTGCGCAACGTCTGGACGTCGCCCTCGCCCCCGTTGCCGTAGCGGAAATCTCGCCCTACTAACACCACAGCAGCTGATAGGCCAGCGCCGAGCACCTCGGCGCTAAAGGCTTCGTGGGTGAGCGACGAGAGTCGATGATCAAAGGGCAATACGACGACCCTGCGGGCACCTGCATCGCCGAGCAGGTCGACTTTTTGGAATTCGCTCACCAAGGGCCTCGGAACATCATCCGGGCGAACGATCGCGTGGGGATGGCGGTCAAAGGTGATCACTGTGGGCTCCAGGGAGCCCTCGTACGAACAGAGTTGCTTGATTACCTGGCGGTGGCCACGGTGCACGCCATCAAACTTGCCAATCGTGACAGCGCGGGGAGCCCCATCATGGGGCAGGGCATCAAGCCCGTAGTTCAGCTCGGCGCCGCTCATGAGCGGCTCCCGCGCAGGAGCCACCACAGACCCACGATGGGCAAGACCAAAGGAACGAACACGTAACCGGCGCCAAATTGCGACCAGACTGTGGGATCCGGGAAAAGCTCGGGGCGAATTAGGCTCAGCGCGCCGATTCCTAGAACACCAATCAACTCGAAGCTGATGGCACCAAGCGCAACGGCTCTCGAGCGTGGCCTGGCACTCAACGCCACGGTCACAGTGGCCAGGACATAGACAGCAGCCGCCACACCGGAGAGGGTGTATGCCAGTGGCGCCTCATCAAGTTTGGTCAGAATTTGATAGCTCGATCTCCCGAGTGCCGCAAGACTTAACACGCCGTACAGGGCAACAACGGTGCGGTGAACTCCCGGTCGGTTCATTCCCTGGCTCGCCACGTTTTTAGCGTAGTCGGCTTCCACCGCATCAGTCCTTTTTCTTCTCCACGTCACCTGAGAGTGCTGCAATAAAGGCTTCTTGAGGGACCTCCACGCGGCCCACCATCTTCATGCGTTTCTTGCCCTCTTTTTGTTTCTCCAGAAGCTTCCGTTTACGGGTGATGTCACCGCCGTAACACTTGGCCAACACGTCTTTGCGCATCGCACGGATGTTTTCGCGAGCGATGACCCTGGCGCCAATCGCCGCCTGGATCGGCACCTCAAACTGTTGACGGGGAATAAGCTCGCGCAGGCGCTTGGTCATCAGAACGCCATAGGCGTACGCCTTGTCTTTGTGAACTATGGCGCTAAAGGCATCGACCCGGTCTCCCTGCAACAAAATGTCCACCTTGACCAGGTCGCCCTCGAGTTCACCTGCTGGCTCGTAATCAAAGGACGCATAGCCAGCAGTCTTTGATTTGAGCTGATCAAAGAAATCGAACACGATTTCACCAAGTGGCATTGTGTAGCGGATTTCGACGCGGTTTTCACCGAGGTATTCCATTCCCTGAAGGATGCCGCGCTTGGACTGGCAGAGCTCCATGATGACGCCGACGTAATCTTTCGGGGCCAATACCGCCGCGTTCACCACTGGCTCCATCACCTTGGAAATCTTGCCGGTCGGGAACTCGCTCGGGTTGGTGACTTCACTCGAGCCACCATCGTCAAGCTCCACCCGGTAAATAACGCTTGGGGCGGTGGTGATCAGGTCAAGGCCAAACTCACGCTCCAGGCGCTCAGTGACGATCTCGAGGTGCAAAAGCCCCAGGAACCCACAGCGGAAGCCAAAGCCCAAAGCCACAGAGGTTTCAGGTTCATAGACGAGTGCTGCATCAGAAAGCTTCAGCTTGTCGAGTGCCTCACGGAGATCGGGGTAGTCGCTTCCGTCAATCGGATAGAGGCCAGAGAACACCATCGGCTTTGGCTCGGTATAACCAGGCAGCGCCTGCGTTGCCCGGTTCTTGATGCCGGTCACGGTGTCGCCGACCTTGGATTGGCGGACGTCTTTCACGCCGGTGATCAGATACCCCACTTCGCCAACACCCAACCCCGCGCTTGGAGTCGGCTCGGGTGAGCTCACACCAATCTCCAGCAACTCGTGGTGCGCCCTGGTCGACATCATTTCGATGCGCTCTCGGGGTGAGAGCGAACCGTCGACCATCCGCACATACGTCACAACCCCGCGATAGGCGTCATAGACGGAGTCAAAGATCAGTGCCCGGGCGGGAGCAGCAGCATCGCCCGTGGGATGGGGAACCATGTCGACTACTCGATCAAGTAGCGGACCAACACCCATGCCGGTCTTGCCGCTCACGCGAAGAACATCATCAGGGCTGCCCCCGATGAGGCTGGCGAGCTCTTCGGCATAGCGCTCGGGGTCAGCTGCCGGAAGGTCAATCTTGTTGAGCACCGGAATGACCACCAGGTCGTTTTCCAAGGCCAAATAGAGGTTCGCAAGAGTCTGGGCCTCAATCCCCTGAGCTGCGTCGACCAGGAGAATTGCCCCTTCGCACGCCGCCAATGAGCGCGAGACCTCATAGGTAAAGTCCACGTGTCCGGGAGTGTCAATCATGTTCAGCGCGTAGGTCTCGCCATCTTTCGTCCAGGGCATCCGAACCGCCTGGCTCTTGATGGTGATTCCGCGCTCACGCTCAATGTCCATACGGTCCAAATACTGCTCACGCATGAGGCGCTCATCGACCACCCCGGTGATCTGAAGCATTCGATCAGCGAGGGTCGATTTGCCGTGGTCGATGTGGGCAATAATCGAAAAATTACGCAGGCGCCACGGTGGAGTGGCTGCCGGCTGGATATCCCGGGACGAATGAACAGACATGTCCGATGATTCTCGCACGCTAAACCGTTGGCGCCCTGCGGTAAGTGCTGGTATCGTTGCCACCTGGCTCACCGAGCGAGGGACCCTCTCTCCCGATCTCGTGCATTCGTTCTGATTTTCGCCTCTTGGCCCCACCAGAACGACCATGAGCTCCATCACAGCAAAAGGACACAGCGTGGCAAATATCAAGTCGCAGATCAAGCGCAACAAGACCAACCAGAAGGCAAACGACCGCAACCGTGCGGTCAAGAGCGAACTGAAGACCACCGTTCGCCAAGCCCGCGAGGCAATCAGCTCTGGCGACAAGGACAAGGCGCAAGCCGCCCTCAAGGTCGCAACCACGAAGTTGGACAAGGCCGTCAGCAAGGGCGTTCTCCACAAGAACCAGGCAGCCAACCGCAAGTCCGCGATCGCCAAGAAGGTGGCTGCGCTCTAGGGCACGCTCATTCAAAAGCGGGTGGCCCGACTAGTGGCGCCACCTCTTGCTTTTTCCCCCGGCACCTCTGGCACAATGGCGAACATGTTTGCGTGCTCGTTCATCTTCCGGAAAAAGACCTACGACGAGGAATTTCATCGTCTCGATGCGTCGATAGACGCCTATGCGCAATCCCTCGATGGCTACATAGGGGTTGATCGCTGGTTTTCAGAAGATGGCAAAGCCCAGAACTCGGTCTACTACTGGCGTGACATGGACGCAGTCTCAGTGTTCGCACGCTTTCCCGACCATCTGGAAGCCAAAGAGAAATATGCCCAGTGGTATGAGGGCTATCAGATTGTGATTTCCGAAGTGACGGCTAGCTATGGAGACGGAAACATCCCTCATGTCACCGCGGGATTTAACCTCCGCTGAGCCCGCAAGCCCAATACTGGCCTCCCGGCACACTGGCGACAGTGAGCGTGGCAAAGTGGACAGTGGCGGGGTGGGGCGCAATCGCGGAATTACGGGAGTTCCAACGCCTCGCCACGAGAGCTGAACCCCTGAAAATTCTTCCTATAACGTTTGGCGCGCGCTGTCTGAAATCTGCGTGGGAGCGATAGCATATTTCCATGAGTGAAGTGATTTTCGAGCGAGTCCTGCGAGGTTTCGACCCCAACGCGGTGGTGGATCGCATTCGTCAACTCGAGGCAGAGCGCGATGGCCTAGCTAATGAGCTCTCCCAAGCAAGAGTTGAGTTCACTGAGCTCCGCATGAGCATGGTCAAGCAGGTCGAAGAAGCTAGCGCGGAAGCAGCGATTGTCTTGGGTTACGGCCGCAGTGAAGCGGGCCGCATTCGTGAGAAAGCAATCAAGGAATCTGATGAGCTTCTGGAGGAAGGCAAACGGAACGCCCAGGCCATTGAGCTTGAAGCGGAGGCTGCCAGGCAGCAAGCGGAATCGCTACGCGACGAGGCCAAGCTGGCCGCCGAGGGCATTCGGGAGGCGGCCGAAGCACAGGCGCAGTCGATTCTGGATTCGGCAAAGAAGCGAGCTGAAAACCTGGAAACTGAGGCTAGAGACACCCTTGACGCTGCTGAAAAGCGTAGTGAACAGCTTGCAAGCGAATTGCGCGTGCAGAAGCAAGAGCTCGACCGTCACGAAAACGAAGTCCGCGACCAGGCAGATGCCTACTCGTTGCGAGTACTCCGGGAAGCCGATGCTTACGCCAGAGCCTCAGAAATGCGTGCGCGTGATCGGGAGAAGCAGTCAGAAGAAATTTTGGATGACGCAAAGCGCAGCGCCAACGACATCACCGCTCGAGCTGTCAGTAGCGCGAGAAAGAACTTAGAAGAGTCGTTGCGCCTCGTGAACCTGATTTTCTCGGACGTTAGCGGCTCACTCGTTGAGGTCACGCGAATTCGGAGTGTCCTCAGCGATCAAGTAGAGCGCCTTTCCCTCAGGGAGGCTAGTAGTCAGGCAATCACCGATGTGGTCAGCCCGCCGGTGCAAGCCCTGTCAGACGACGAAGAGCCTCCCGAGGACGATCTCCGCTAGAGAAAAAGTTGGTTTGCCCCGTCGGTTTTCACCGCACTGATGGTTCTTTACCCCGTAGCGACACGATCCGCACCATCTTCTCCAGGGCATAGTGGGGGTCGCGACCAGCGCCTTTGACTGCTGCGTCGGTATCCGCGACCGCGACAATCGAGCGCCCCAAACCTGCCTCATCCCATCCCTGAAGACTGGTCCTAGCGTTTCTCACTTGCCACGGTGGCAAACCTAAGGTGCTGGCAACGTGGTCAACAGCACCCGACGCTCCACCGACGTGGGCCATCTGTCGGAGCTTCATCGCAAAAGCAGCGACCACCAACACTGGTTCAGCACCGGAGTGCAGTGCATGGCGCAAAAGAATTAAGGCCTCAGCTCCCCGCCCTCCAATCGCGTGATCTGCGATCTGGAAGGTGGTGGCTTCAACACGGCCCCCGTAGTACTTCTCCACAAGGGCTTGGCTAACGGCGTGGCCATCAGCATCAGAAATCAGCTGTGAGCAGGCCGCAGCCAGCTCCGCGAGGTCAGTGGCGAACGCATCGGCTAGCGACCTCTTCGCCTGGGGCTCAATGGTGGCGCCAGCGGCCTGGAACTCTGCAGAGATAAAGGCAAGCCGCTCGTCGTCCTTTTTGATGTCTTTGCACTCGACGATCACTGCGCTCTGACCCGCCCCGCGGAGCGTGTCGAGGAGTTTCTTGCCTCGGTTGCCGCCGCCGTGGCGAAACACCACCACGACCTGGGGTTGTGGGGACTCTATATAGGCCAGCGCGTCAACCAAGAACGCGTCAGTGCAACCCTCGACCCCTGTGATTCTGATGAGCCTGGGCTCACCGAAAAGACTGGGGCTTGCCGCATAGAGAAGCTCACCCTCGCCATAGGTGCTGGCATCAAGGTCGATGATTTCTAGTTGGGGATCGACGCTGCGCATCCGATCCTGCAAAATCTGCAGGGCGCGATCGGCAAGAAACGATTCGTTGCCACTGAGAAGAATCAACGCCGCTTCTCTGATTCCGTGCCAGGGCACGACGGGGGCGGTTGATGCCATTACTCCCCCATCCTCAGCTGACTCTAGCGCTCTGACCACATCACGATACCGCCGCCGTCAGTTCTCTGGAGTGTTGCCGTTCCGTCACGGTCGCTACGGACCACGATGGTCGTTGAGGGCAGGGCGGCGAGGAGGGACGGCGCCGGGTGACCATAGGTGTTCTCAGCGCCTACTCCAATGAGCGCGATGCTCGCTTCGAGGGCCTCATAGAGGGGGTGATATTGGTCGGCCGAGCCGTGGTGGCTGACTTTCACAACGTCAACTGGACTGAATCTTTCCCTCGCTGCCAGTATTTGCTGAGCGCGCTCACCCAGGTCCCCGAGGAACAGACCGGATAGACAATCACTGCATGCCTGGCGTGGTCTGAGCTCAAGCACGACGCTGGAGTCATTGCCCGGAGATCCCAGTGGCGCCGTGTCTGGCCAGGCAACGGAGAGTGAGTAAGCGCCAAGAGACGCGGTGTCGCCCCTTCTCACCTGCCGATAGATGGCACCTCCCTCGACCAACGCATCAATGATTCTTTGGTCCGCCTCGTTCTCGGGCGGGCCAGTCCACAACTCGTGCGTCACACCAACAAGCGCTGGCCACCCCGTGACGTGGTCTTTGTCGAAGTGAGTGAGGACAACAAGGTCAAGATTCGTGATTCCCAAAAGCGCCAGGCATTCCTCGAGGCGTTCTGGAAACTCCCCCGTGTCAATGAGGGCATAGGCCCCTTCCGACTGAATCACCAGGGCATCGCCTTGGCCAACATCACACTGGGCGATAGTCCAGTCATCGGGAACGCTGGCGCGCACAGCCCATGTCGGCACGAAATACATCAAAACGACGGCAATCAGGGTTGCCGACGCCATGCCGGCGAGGATTCGTGCTCCGAGGCGGTTAGCGCTTCGTCTCATCACAAAGAACGCGAGAGCACCGTACCCAATCACGCCAGTCGCTAACGCGCCCCACCAGCCAGAGGGCCACGGGATTGTCGCGATCCCAGTGCTAGCGAGCACTCGGCCCAGGCCCGCTATATAGGAGGAGGGAACCCACGCCAGCGCAGTGACAGCGTCCGCAACACCGGGCAGAAGTGGGCCAAGAACGCAGGCCAGCATTCCCAGGATTGTGGCTATCGGCGCAACTGGGGCGGCCAGAGCGTTAGCGAGAACGCCCCAGAGGGGAATCACCGGATTCAGAAGAATCAGAAGCGGTTGGCACGCTACTTGTGCAGCAATGGGCAGGGCGACAACCAGGGCAATAGCAGGATGCAGCGCTTTCGAGAGAACCGCGGTGAGTGGCGTGACAGCAAGCAGAATCCCTCCGGTGGCAAAGACAGAGAGAGCAAAAGCGAAGTCGGTTGCCAACCACGGGTTCCATGCCAACAGGAGCAACACCGTTGTCCCAAGAACCGGAATACCGCGCACTGGTTGCGACGCTGCCAGAAAGATCAGCACAATCGAGGCCATAATCGCCGCCCGGACAATACTCGGCTCGGGAGTAACAAGGGTCACAAACCCCACCAGCGCTGCGACACCCGCGATCATTCGAGGCCAGACCCCGCCGCCACACAACGCGACAATGGCCACCACGATGGCAACGACCACTGCGCAATTTGCCCCTGAGACCGCAACCAAGTGACTCAATGACGTCGTCTGCATCGCCTCGGTAAGGCCCGGGTCAACCGCACTGGTGTCGCCGATTGCTAACCCCGGCAACAACCTGCCACCATCACCGCCGAAGGCGCGAGAGCGCTCAGAGAATGATGCGCGCAGGCCATCAGTAGCCAGCAGAAACTGTCCCGGCTCATGCCACCGTGTCAGCCCAGGCTCCACGAAGAGCAACCAGCTCTCGTTGTCCCACGAATCAGCTCTCATCAACTGGGCCTGGAGCACAACTTGCGAACCCAGTGCCTGGCGAGCTTCGCCCAGATCACCGATGATTCGCACCGGGACAGGCCCTCGAGCTAAGGTCTCGCCTGCCAGTGCCTCGAGGCTCCCCGGGGCGCTCTTGTCCCCTGGCATGAACGTTCCAGTGAGTCTCACGGTTGCCGCGACATTTTCTCCGTCAAGGGCAACGAGCATGGCCTGGTCGCGTGTCGCGCTCCCCACTGCCACAACGCCCACCATTACGGTGGCAACGAGCAGTGCGGGCACGACCGTGTCAAGCCAGCTCGCAGGCGTGATCCGGGAGAGAACAAGAATTAGGAGTGACAACCCCACACCCACAAGAACCAGCCAGGCTGATGGTCGCGTCCATGTTCCCAGGGCGCAGGCGAGCCATCCTGCCCCCGCGAGCGGAAGCATGCGGAAGTCCCGCAGGGTCCTCACGGGACGACCAGAGCGCGAAACCCTTCGAGCGTTGTGGGACCAATCCCAGAAACAGCCAGCACGTCATCAACACTCGTGAAGGGACCGTTTTCCTCCCGCCAAGCAATGATGCGAGCCGCTGTGGCGGGGCCGACTCTGGGGAGCGTCTCTAACTCCGCGCTGGTACCCCTCGACAAGCTGACAAGCCCTGGCGGGGCATCGATGGATACCAAAGCCGGTTCATCTGCCCCTGAGGGCACCACAATCTGCTCGCCGTCAAAGAGCACCCGAGCCAAGTTGATACCCGAGAGAACGGCATCCTCTCTGGCCCCTCCCGCCTTGGCCAGGGCATCGATAATGCGGGAATTCTGCGGAAGCTCGATCACGCCGGGTGATTGCACAGCACCGACAACATGAACCACCACTGTTAATTCCGTGGGAACCGAAAGGTCTTCTGCCTGGGCCACCGCCTCCTCCTGGCTTGCAACGACCACACTGGGGATTGGTGTGGCAGAGCGAAAGATGTGGGAACCAACCGCCACCACGACAATCAGCGCGACGAGACCAAGGCCAGCACCCAGGGCCACCTTCCATCGATGCCTTCGGGCCCCCGGTGGCCGCTCGAAATAGTCGTCATCGAGGCCATCATCAGCACTGTCAACCAGCCTGGATGAACTACTGGTGCTCTCAAGAAAATCCCACAGTGTTTGCCTGGCCGTCACAGGGTGAGGTTAGACCGTTGATTCCCGTGCTCCTCAGCGTTAGCTCCGGAGGCCCCAAAAACCTCGCGGCGCGCACCGCTGTGGACGACTAGTCAGCGACGTTGATGGCCACAACCTTGGGCGCGCGAACGACCACGTTGACAATCGTCTTACCCGAGAGTGCTCGCTGGATTGCCTCGGTGCCAAGCGCCAGCTTTTCTAGTTCCTCGGCAGGAATGCCCGGTGAGACATCCACCCGGTCACGCACCTTGCCATTGACTTGAATGATGGCGGTGACCGAATCCTCGACGAGGAGGCTCTGGTCGGGCTCTGGCCAAATCTGAAGGGCAACGCTTGGCTGGTGGCCAAGCCGTTCCCACATGTCCTCAGCAGTGTGAGGGGCGAACATCGAAATTGCTAGCGCGATGGCCTCGGTTGCTTCACGAACAGCGGGATCGGCACCACCGGGGCCAGTATCAATTGCTTTCCTAGTGTGGTTCACCATTTCCATGGTTCTCGCCACCGCGACATTGAACTTGAAAGCTTCGATGAGGCCGGGGATATCAGCGAGAAAGCGGTGCAAGGCTCGGCGTAGTTCACTATCGCCGCCCTCTGGCGAGGTGCCCGGCGCACTGGTCACATCACCGGAGAGGCGCCATGCGCGAGCGAGGAACTTCTGGGATCCCACCGGCGAGACGTCTCGCCAGTCGATGTCATCTTCGGGAGGGCCGGCAAAGGCCATGGTCAAGCGCACTGCGTCCACGCCATAAGCATCGAGTTCCTCCGAGAAGTACACAAGGTTGCCCTTGGACTTACTCATCTTGGCGCCATCGAGAATTACCATGCCCTGGTTCAACAGCGAGCTGAAGGGCTCCTCGAAGCCCAGATAGCCAAGGTCGTGGAGCACCTTAGTAATGAACCGCGCGTAGAGAAGGTGCAGGATGGCGTGCTCAACCCCGCCGACATACTGGTCGACGGGGGCCCACTGCTTGACCTTGTCGACATCGAAGGCTTGGGTGTCGTCGTGCGCGCTCAAGAAGCGCAGGAAATACCAGGAGCTATCCACAAAAGTGTCCATGGTGTCGGCGTCTCTGGTGACGGCGACACCGTTGTGAATTTGGTTTACCCACTCAGAGACCGCGCCAAGGGGCGAGGATCCCTTGGGCGTCAGGTCGAGGCCTTCTGTGGCTGGCAATAACACAGGGAGTTGATCCTGAGGGACAGCAATCTCCTCTCCCCCTGGCCCATACATAATCGGAATCGGTGTACCCCAGAAGCGTTGTCTGGAGATCAACCAGTCCCGGAGGCGGTACGTGGTTGCCCTGCGGCCGGTTCCTTTGGCTTCCAGGTCATCGATAATTCTGGATATGGCCTCGGCTTTGCCAAGTCCATCAAGTGAAGCGGAGTTCACCATGACGCCATCGCCTGCGAGTGCCAGGCGAGTCGTCACTGGGTCCCGCTCGGCGAGCGAACCACCGTCATCACCCTCGTGTGTGGGGTCCAACACCACCCGAATCGGCAGTGTGAAAGTCAGAGCGAAGTCCAAGTCACGCTGGTCATGTGCGGGCACCGCCATGATGGCGCCGGTCCCGTAGTCAGCCAACACATAGTCAGCAACCCAGATGGGAAGACGCTCGCCGTTCACTGGATTAGTGGCATAGCGCTCAAGGAACACGCCGGTTTTCTCGCGGCTGGCGTCCTGGCGGTCGATTTCCGACGTGCGCTGAGTTTGCTCAAGATACGCCTGGAACGCGGCCTTGACCTCGTCACTGGCTCCCTGCACTAGCTCTTCGGCGAGGTCTGAATCAGGTGCGACGACCATAAACGTTGCGCCATAGAGTGTGTCGGGCCTGGTGGTGAAGACGGTGAGCGGTGTGTCCCTGTGCTCAATCGCAAATTCCACTTCAGCGCCCTGAGAGCGACCAATCCAGTTGCGCTGCATTGCCAACACCTTGGCTGGCCAGCGACCCTCAAGGGTGTCAAGATCATCGAGTAGCCGGTCGGCGTAATCGGTGATCTTGAAATACCACTGGGTCAACTTCTTCTTGACCACCATCGCGCCGCTGCGATCAGAGGTGCCATCGGGCAAAACTTGCTCGTTCGCGAGCACGGTCTGGTCGACCGGGTCCCAGTTCACCCACGAGTCCTTGCGATAGGCGAGGCCTTTTTCGTACAGCGTCAGGAAAAGCCACTGGTTCCACCGGTAATACTCAGGATCAGAGGTGTGAAGAACGCGGGTCCAGTCGAAGGAAGCCGCATAGCGCTTCATCGAGGCCTTTTGCTGGGCGATATTTTGGTAGGTCCACTCTCTGGGGTCGACACCGCGCTTAATGGCCGCATTCTCAGCGGGCAGGCCAAAAGAATCCCAGCCAATCGGGTGAAGCACCTGGTAACCGCGAAGACGCCAATAGCGCGCGACTACGTCGCCGAGGGCATACACCTCGGCATGCCCCATGTGAAGGTCCCCCGAGGGATAGGGGAACATGTCCAAAATGTATTTCTTTGGCCTCGGGTCATCGCCATCGAGAACCGTGAAGGGCGCGGTCTTTTCCCACAGTGCCGCCCACTTAGCTTCCATGGCGCGAAAGTCATAGGCACCCTCGTGCTCGGGTACAGGGCTATCGGGGCTCGTAGTCACCGGTCAAGAATACTCAACTTGTTCATGCCCTAGCGCCCGAAGAAACGGCATCGCCTTGATTCCCACTTCTGCAATCTCGCTATCAGGATCACTGAGCGCCGTAATGCCGCCACCCACACCGATCGATAGCCCCCGATTGGTGATCACGGCGGTGCGAATCGTCATTGCAAGGGTGGCGCTGCCATCAGCCCGCCAGACCCCCCACACACCCGAGTAGTAACCCCTGGGGGCTCGTTCCCAACCGGCCAGAAGCTCGACAGCCCGGCGCTTCGGCGCGCCGGTCATCGAGCCCGCGGGAAAAGAAGAATCAATCAGGTCGACGAGGTCAGCATCGTTGCGCAATTGGCCAGTGACGGTGCTCACCAACTGATGAACCGATGCGTAGCTCTCCACCACCATGAGCTCGGGAACTGCCACACTGCCCGTGTCACAGACCACCGAGAGGTCGTTACGCATCAAATCAACAATCATCAGGTTCTCTGCCTGTTCTTTGTCACTCCCGCGGAGCTCATCGGCCAGGCGCTGATCGTCTTCGGGAGTGACACCCCGAGGACGCGTGCCCTTAATGGGTCGGGTGGTGACGACGCCTCCAGACGACACGTCGAGAAACGTCTCAGGGCTCGCGCTGACGAGGCTCAGTTCGCCCGCGCGAATCACACCTTGATGGTGGGTGGGATTACTCTGACGAATTACTCGGTGCAGAGCGATTGGATCAATATCGGCCTCCACATGAAGCTGTGTCGTCACACACAGCTGGTAGGCCTCTCCCTCGGTGATGGCTTTTTTGGCCTCGGAAATAATCTCGCGGTAGCGCTTGGTGGAATCCCGCCAGATGATTAGGGGTGCCCGGGGCAGCACGGGCTCTGGGAGAGTCGGGGCAGTGGCGAGGCAGTGCGCTGTGGCATCACGCCACTGGACCAGTTCGCCCTCCCACCGCTCACCCAGCGCATAGAGTGTGGCTGAAGCGCTTCGGTGGTCAATGGCCACCACTCGATCGACCATCAGTGCAATCGGCTCCGATTGTCGACCATCGGCGGGAAGTGTGAGTCCCAGGGTGTCTGCCCCAAGCTCGTAAGGAAGCACAAGAACAAGGCCGAGTGGTAGAGGCCCGATTGCCGCGGCGTCGACGCTGGGAAGTTCGGAATGTGCCGCGCGCAGAGCGTCCCTCCAGTGGGGACCCTCGACCATCACCGGAGAACCCGAGGCCAGGTAACTAACACCGCGACCGCGCTCACCCTGGTCGTCCCACCACAGTGCGTAAGGCGCATCGCCGTAGAGAGAGACAAAGGCCGCCGACACGTCGTGCGTGCCCGGCAGAGAGTGCCAAAGCAGCCCGCTCGTCATAGCCTTAGCCTATGAGCACACGCCTGTTTAGCTTCTCGGGTGAAGCGCTGGGAGCCATTGAGTGGTGCGACCCAGGAGCGAGGGAAACCCTAGTGGCTGAATCGTGGCGGGTGGAATCAGGCGAGGCGGTTGCGCTCTCGCGCCACCGGACCCGATTCTGTGACTCAGCCATAAAACACGGGCTGGACAGCGCCACGCTTGATGCATTCTGGGATCTCGTCATGGCAACTATCCCCCGCGAAGGCTCGTGGTTCCCACGGGTTGAAGTCGGGGCAACCCCTGGCGGACCGACCCTGCGTTATCGCGAGCGCCCAGCGCCAGAGTGGCTGTCAGAGGCCGTGGTCGCTCGTGCTGAGCATGACCCCAGAACCACCCCGCTCACCAAAGGCCCAGACCTCGATGCACTGATGGCCCTGCGACGGTCGGTGGCGCACACGGGCGCCACCGAAGCGCTGATCTTCTCCCCTGAGGGGACCATCGTCGAGGGCGCCTACAGCACCATCGTGATGATTCCACCGGGCGGCCACGAACTCAGAATCGTGCCACGGACCGTTCCCCGAATCCCCAGTGTCACCGAGGCGGTCATCACCGACATCGCAACTCGCCGAGGTGTAGCAGTTGTTGAAGCGCACAGCACTCTCAATGATTGTGAGGGTAGTGGCCTGTGGGTTCTGAGCGCCCTCCATGGAATCCGTGTTGCCAACGGTTTTCCCGGTGGACCACAATTGTCCGCCGATATGGCCCGTCGAGACGAGTGGCAGGCGAGGTGGTGGGAAACCCGGGAACCACTCCCGTGAATTCTCACCCTTCACGCAATAGACTCCGAGTCATATGAATGAGGTCCTCAACGCCATACTCGACTTCGTTGAGGGCGTTCCCCCCGTCTGGCGCACTCTGGTCGCAGGTGTTGCCGTCATGCTCGAAACCAGTGTTTTGCTGGGCCTCATCGTTCCAGGCGACACCATTGTCTTGGTCTCCAGTACTGGAGTCACCACGGTGCTTCAATACATCTTCATGGCAGTCGCCATCGTGCTTGGTGCTCTAGTGGGCGAATCCATCGGTTTTGGCCTTGGCAGAATCTTCGGACCAAAGCTTCGCGCCAGCTGGTTGGGTCAAAAAATTGGTGATGAACGGTGGGAGAAAGCAGACCGGTTCGTGAAGCGCCGGGGTGGCATCGCAGTCTTTATCTCGCGCTTTCTTCCGGTGTTTCACTCGGTCGTCCCCCTCACTGCTGGCATGACACCGATGCAGTATCGAACGTTTATGGCCTGGACTACTCCCGCGTGCATCATCTGGGCTTTCCTGTATGTGTCCATTGGCTCGGGAGCTGCTGAAACCTACCGCGAACTGCAAGACACGGTGTCCTGGGCGGGATGGATTTTCGTCGGAATCTTCGTAGTCGCTATAGGGTTCATCGCGTTGATGAAGCACCTGCTCCACCGCTATTCACACATGGAAGACGACGCTCCCGAGGCGTCCACCAAGAGGTAACCCGTCAGAAACGGAAAGAGGGGCCGGGCCCATGGCCCAACCCCTCATGCCCGAATCGGTCTTTAGAAGCCGTTCTCAGAAAGCCACGCAGCGGCAATGTCTGCCGCTGATAACTGGTCTTTGATGCTCTGAAGATTCAGCGCAACCAAGGCCTCGGGGGTCAAGGCAAGGCTGATCGGGTCGATGATTGCAGCAAGCTCGGCTGCAACATCGCTCGAGGCAATCGGCACCACGTTGGAGGCTAGGAACAGGCCTTCGGGGTCTGCCAGAGTGACGAGGCCAAACTCGGCAATGCGAGGGTCACCGCTATAGACGTTGGCGAGCGAAATGACGCCCTCCAGCAGTGCGTCGACGGTGATGTCACCTGTGGCATCAAACGCAACCACGACACCGTAGGTCTCCAGGAGACCGGTGGGGCCATAGGGGCGCTCTTCAAGCTCAGGAGCCCCTCCCAAGACGAGTCCGTCGATTCCTGCCAAGTCAGCGATGCTGACCAGGTTGTTCTCCGCTGCGAACTCAGCCGTGACGTTATAAGAGTCCTGATCGGTTGCCGGCGACATCGCCAGAGCAGTCAGGCCCTCAGGGAGGGCACCCTGCAGCTCCTCATAGACCTCGTCGGCCTGGGTGGCCATCGTCTCGGGAGCGTAATACTGCAGGAGGTTCCCGGTGTACTCCGGGAACAGATCAACCGCACCGGATTCAAGCTCAGGCAGGTAAGCATCGCGCTGGCCAATCTGGAACTTGCGCTCTACCTCATAACCGCCAGATTCCAGGGCCTGGGCATAAATCTCGGCGATGATCTCGTTGGAGTAGTAGGCCTGCGAGCCGACCACAATGACCTCTGTCATCATCGGAGCCGCTTCCATCTCGGGGGCTTCATCCTCGGCCGCTGCCGCGCAGCCAGAGAGGACTAAGGCTGCGCTTGCAAGCGCAGCAGTGAGGCTAGTTCTAATCGTGGTCGATGTCATTATTTCTCCTCGCTATATCCACCATACGTGTCCTTGTGCCCTCCGGGGACATCTGCGCTACCTGGCCCGAACATCTGCCAGGCGGCCCACACGAACTCCTCGGGGAGTGGCCAATCTAGTCGCTAAAGCTAAGAAAGCGTCGAGTGTCAGGGCGAGTGCGACAATCACGATTGCCGCACCCACTGTCTGGTCAAACCTGCGAAGCGGTATTCCCTGGATGATGTCGTAACCAAGACCACCTAAACCGACATAGGCAATCAAGGTGGCAGTGGCGACGATTTGCAGCACTGACTGCCGAAGACCGCCGAGAAGAACCGGCAACGACAGGGGCGCTTCTACCCGCCACAGAATCTGCCACTCGGTCATTCCCTGCGCCCCTGCCGCATCAATCACGGTGCGCGGTATTTGGTGAATGCCGGAATAGGCCCCAGCGAGCAGGGGGGGAATTCCTAGAACCACCAGCGCCCACACCGCCGCAGTTTCTCGGCCGCTAACGCCAAACAGCAACACCAAGAGAAGAATCAGGCCAAAGGACGGTAGCGCCCTGGCAGCCCCGGCCAACCCCACCAACCAGGTTGAGCCCCTGGTGGTGTGACCGACGAAATAGCCTGCCGGGATTGCAACGAGGGCCGCCACGACAACGGCAAGACCGGTGTAGTAGAGGTGCTCCATCACCCTCTGCGGAAGAGAGCCATCACCACTCCACTGTTCGGACTCAGAGAGCCATACCAGGGCATCGCGCAGAACGTCCATTTAGCGGACCGCCACCCTCTGAGCTTCAGTGCCAACACGGTTCCACGGCATCACAATGCGGCCAAGCACAACCAGGAGGGTGTCTAAGAGCACTGCGATGACCACGGTCATCACCACTCCGGTGGCAACCTCAGCAATGATTCGCCTTTGGAAACCATCGGTGAAAAAGTATCCGAGGCTCTGGACTCCCACCAGCACCCCGACAGTGACCATACTGACCGTGCTGACCGCCACCACACGAACACCAGCCAGGAGGACCGGTCCGGCCAGTGGCAACTCCACAGAGAAAAACCTGCCCCATTCGGCATAGCCAACTGCTGTGGCGGCACGAAGGGCTGCGGGCTCAATGCTCGCAAACGCATCGGATGCTGTGCGCACCATGATGGCAATTGCATACACGCTCAACGCGATGATCACGTTGGCCTCACTCAAAACCGAAATCCCCACCAGTGGGGGAATGAGCATAAAGAGCGCGAGCGAGGGGATGGTGTAGAGCAAGCCCACTGCGCCGAGAATCAGAGGCTTCGGCCAGGCAAAACGATGGGCCAACCACCCCAGTGGGATAGCCATCAGCACACCAATGACAATAGGGATGATGGCGAGCCTCAGGTGATCTAGTGTCAATGACAAAATCACATCGCTATTGTCAATTACCCAGTCCACGCTAGGGACCCTCCACCAAACGCCCGGCGACCCTTTGATCCGAATCCACAACAATTCTCTGTCCCTCGCGGTTCTCGATGTGGAGGGCCCGCTTGCCGCGATCAGCCCCGATAAAGGCCTCGACAAAATCGTTGGCCGGTGCCGCCAGAATGTCAACCGGTGCGCCCCGCTGAATCACCACTGCTCCAGTATCAAGAATCACCACCTGGTCACCCAGCAGAAATGCTTCGTCGATGTCGTGGGTGACAAACAACACTGTCTTGGCCAGTTTTTTCTGCACGGCCAGCAATTCCTGTTGGAGATCGGAGCGCACAAGAGGGTCAACCGCACCAAAAGGCTCATCCATCAACATGATGTTGGGGTCAACAGCAAGAGCGCGAGCCACGCCCACTCGCTGCTGCTGGCCGCCGGAGAGTTGGGCTGGGTATCGGCCCAGCAGTTCGAGGTCAAGTCCGACAGTTGCCATCAGCTCATCAACGCGGGCGCGACGCAGAGCAGGCTTGACCCCTCGCAATTTCTGAACGGTTTGGATGTTCTCACTCACGGTCCTGTGTGGCAGGAGTCCGCCGCTTTGCATCACGTAGCCGATACTGCGGCGCAGCTCGACAGGGTCCAGGGATGCAACGTTCGTGTCATCAATAAAGACGCTTCCGCCGCTCGGGTCTACCATGCGATTGACCATCCGCAAGAGCGTGGTCTTTCCGCAACCACTCGAGCCGACGAGGACCGTAATCGAGCCGGTTAGCACTTCTAGGCTGAAATCCTGAACTGCTTCAGTCCCGGACGGGTATTCCTTTCGGACGTGCTCGAAGCGAATCATCAGAAGGCATCCCCGCAGTCAGTGGAATCAAAGCGTGAACCCCTAGTCAATCAGGCGAGTGGGAATAGAGCGACCCAGGCTAAAAGTCGGCGACCGCCAAACGTCCCATCCTGCGTGCTT
>WLEA01000013.1 GCA_009704535.1 Actinomycetota bacterium | reverse complement strand
GCGAGCAGGCCGCCAGGTCAAGAAGTCTGTTCTCGAGCTTGGTGGCTCGGACGCGTTCATCGTGATGCCCTCTGCAGACCTCGAGCAGGCCGCCACAGTGGCAGTCACAGCGCGCATTCACAATAACGGGCAGTCCTGCATCGCAGGCAAGCGCTTTATCGTTCACGCAGATGTCTATGACCAGTGGGTACCACTATTCACCCAGAAAATGGCAGCCCTCATCATGGGCGACCCGATGAACGAGGAAACCCAGGTCGGCCCGCTTGCGACTAAGAACGGTCAGAAAGACATCGCCGACCTGGTCGACGATGCCAAGGCCAAGGGCGCCAACGTTCTCCTCGGTGGCGACATGCCCGAGGGCCCGGGGTTTTACTACCCGCCGACCATCATCGAGGCAATCACCCCAGAGATGAGACTGACTATGGAGGAAGCCTTCGGCCCACTTGCCAGCGTCTATCGGGTGGAGAGCAAGGAAGAAGCGATACGCATCGCCAACCAAACAACCTTTGGTCTGAGCTCAGCACTGTGGAGCACCAGCGACGAGGACTTTGACTACTTCATGAAAGAACTCGACGCTGGCGCCGTCTTCATCAACGGCATGACCATCTCCTACCCTGAGCTTCCCTTTGGCGGCATCAAAGACTCTGGCTTTGGTAGAGAACTCGGTGTCGCCGGTATTCGTGAGTTCACGAACCTCAAGACAATCTGGAAAGGCTAAGCAGCCGAGTCAACCTTGCTGGGCTGAGTCCACAGCACAATCATCACCACGGTCCCAATCACCGGAGCCAGGCCGACAAAAATCAGTTGCCAGGCGAAACCTGCATCACGAAGCCTGCGAACGCCCACCGCCAGGTAGGGGACAATGATTGCCAGGAACCAGAGCCATCCGAGCACGTCCCACAGCGCGGATGCACCAAGGCTCACGAGCACCACAAACAGGTTGAACCACCAGAACTCGGACCTCGACGCTCTCCCCGTGAATTCTGAATACTTCTGAAAGCCTGTGGTGATCGCGGTTCCGAAATTCATGTTTTCTCCCGTAGTGGATGTAACGCCAGCCTAGACCGTGCCGGAGAGTGAACCGCTAGCGTTAGTTCATGGCTGGTGACCATTACTTCTCCCCCGACCCGCAGAGCGCTCTTCGCACATCAGTGCGCTCGCTGTCACTGCGCGGGCACGAGGTAACCCTGGAAACAGCCTCGGGGACCTTCAGCCCCGGCGGTCTTGATGCCGGTACTGAAGTGTTGCTGAAATATGCTCCCGCGGTACCCCACAGCGGAACCCTTCTAGATATCGGATGTGGTTGGGGGCCACTCACTGTGGCACTTGCGCTGGAAGCGCCCGGGGCATCGGTGTTTGGAGTTGATGTGAACGACCGCGCCCTCCATGTGGCCCACGACAACGCAGAGAACCTCGGGCTCACAAACGTCACAGTCGGGCAACCCGAGAGCGTTCCCAGCACCCTCACTTTTGACCTCATCTGGTCGAACCCACCGATTCGGGTGGGGAAGAAAGCCCTCCACGACATTCTGGCGTTGTGGTTGCCGCGCCTTAGCGCAGGCGCGGAGGCCTACCTGGTGGTTGCCAAAAAGCTGGGTGCAGATTCACTGCTGGAGTGGCTCAACTCCGGTGCGATTCCTGGGATTCGCTGCGAACGCGTCGAGACGTCCCGTGGCTACAGAATCCTTCTTGTGACCAAAACCTAAATTGTCACCTGAGTCGTAAAAACTAGCTCGGCAGGACCCGACAGGCTCACGTGCTCGCCTTCTTCCGTGGGGAACATTCGAACTCCGACGACTCCTCCGGGAACTTCGACCTTCCAGTGATGGGGCGCCTGGTCCCCCGCCCAGTGCCGCGTGGCAAGGGCGGCGGCAATAGCCCCCGTGCCACAGGATTGAGTTTCGCCAACGCCACGCTCAAACACCCGCATCCGTATGTGGCCGATTCCATCAGTCATCAGCGGGTCAGCGGGGACAACAAACTCGATATTGGCGCCCTGTGCCGGCTCCGGGTCAAGGGTTGGCCGACTCGAGAGGTCAAGTTCCTCAAGTTCTTGCATCGACGCGAGTGCCACCACCACATGGGGATTAGGGCAGGTAATGGAAAGAGACGGCCTCGGAACCTCAAGCCCCCTGGCTTTCACGATGGGGTCAACTCCGGTCAACGACCAGCGACCCATGTCGGCCTGGTAGTGACCACTCGGGGATTTCGTCACATCCACTACGCCGGCTCGTGTCGCGATGGGAAGGGTCCCCCCAGGCTCGAGAGTCACCAAACCCTCCGCCAGCAAGTAGTCCACAAAGACCCGAATACCATTGCCACACATCTCAGAAACTGACCCGTCCGCGTTGCGGTAATCCATGAACCACTGCGCCTCTGGTTCCACCTCCAACAGGTGGGAAACCTCAGGACTTGAGGCAGTGTGGGCGGCTCGAATTACCCCATCGCCACCGACCCCGCGATGGCGATCAGCGAGTTGTCGATACTGCGCCGGACTGAGATCGAATGCGTCCTCGGGGTCGCGAAAGAGGACAAAATCATTAGCAGTGCCGTGACCTTTGGTCACGGTGATGGTGAGGGAAGACTGCGCCACCCCTACAGACTACGCCAGGCCCCTCACCGACTAGAGGACAGTAGCGCCAGAGCCTGCGGGACCGCGTGAGGGTCACCGGACTCGAACCACAGGGTGTCCGCGCTCCTGCCAAACCACGACACTTGGCGCCTGGCATAGCGACGGGTTAGCGATTGCGTTTCCTCAATGGCCTCAGGCTCACTCATCGAACCAGCGATGACGGCAAGGCACTGTTGGTAACCGATTGCCCGAGAGGCGGTAACGCCAGACTCAATACCCCGTGGAATCAGCCCCCGCACCTCGTCCACGAGCCCAGCAACCCACATGGCCTTCACACGATTATCCAATCGCTCAACCAAGAGTTCTCGAGGGGTCCGCAACCCCATCACCACGGTGTGTGGATACCAGGGTTTGTGCTCGGCATCGAGACCAGCGCCAAAGGGTTTTCCAGTCAGGGTAACCACTTCCAATGCCCTAATTACTCTCCGCGCGTTCTTAGGGTCGATGGCGGCCGCAGCCAGAGGGTCTTTCACCCGAAGCTCCTCGACCAGAGCATCTGGACCCTCGCCTACCCACCTGGCTTCCAGCGATTCCCGGAGGGCTTTATCGGTCCCAGGGAACTCAAATTCATAAAGGACCGACGACACATAAAGCCCCGATCCCCCGACCATCAGCGGGATAACTCCGCGACTCAGGATTTCCACAATCGTGGCGCGTGCAATGGCCTGGTAGTCGGCGACACTCGCTTCCTTCGTCACCTCCCACACATCAAAAAGGTGATGGGCAATCCCGCCACGCTGACCGGGCGCGAGTTTTGCGGTTCCGATGTCCATACCCCGATACAGCTGCATGGCATCGGCATTAACAATCTCCACGGGTCGTCCGGACTCAATCAGAGCCTCGGCTAAAGAGAGCGCGAATGCGCTCTTGCCCGTGCCCGTGGCTCCCACGACGGCCACCAGGGGTGGCCGGGGGTGAGTCTCGGTGCCTGGAGTGGACTGCGCGAGCGACACGGTCTAGTTGCCAGAAACAGGTAGCGCGGGCATGCCAAGACTCACTGGTGTGACCCCAGCGGACGGCTTCCGCACGGGAGCCCCACAGCTCTCTGCCTGCCAGCGATCCCAGGCGTCACCGGCCCGGGTCGGGCGCAGCACATAGGCTTCCGCACTTGGCGAATCCGCAAGGAGGAAATAGGGCTTCGCCTCGGTCACGGTCACGGTCACCACATCGCCAGGACGCGGGGATGTGGCACCCTGCGGGATGGAGAAGTGGCCAAGTCGGCCATCTTCTGCGCGGCCGGAGAGCCGGTGGGTCTGGCCGTCTTTGCGGCCCTCGTCGTTAGCCACCAAGAGATTCACGGTTCTACCGATCAGAGCTTGGTTTTCTTCCCAGCCAATCTGGTTCTGGCGCTCGACGAGGCGTTCATAACGCTCCTGGACAACGACCTTCGGGATCTGGTCTGGCATCGTCGCAGCCGGAGTGCCCTCGCGAATCGAATACTGAAAGGTGAAGGCCGTCGCGAATCGCGCCGTGTTCACCACCGCGAGGGTGTCCTCGAAGTCTGCCTCCGTCTCACCGGGGAATCCCACGATGATGTCGGTCGTGATAGCAGCGTGAGGAATCTTGGCTCTCACGCGATCGAGAATCCCCAGGAATTTTTCGCTCCGATAGCTGCGCCTCATGGCCTTCAGAATCCGGTCGGAACCCGACTGCAAGGGCATGTGGAGCTGTGGCATAACCTGAGGCGTTTCTGCCATCGCGTCGATGACGTCATCGGTAAAGGCGGCGGGGTGGGGGCTAGTGAAACGAATACGCTCAAGCCCGTCAATCTTTCCGGCGGCGCGCAAGAGCTTGCCAAAGGCGAGTGTGTCGCCAAACTCAACGCCGTACGTGTTGACGTTTTGCCCCAGCAGGGTTACCTCGATGGCGCCATCAGCAACCAGGGCCTCAATCTCTGAGAGGACTTCCCCCGGCCGGCGGTCCATTTCTTTGCCTCGCAGGCTTGGGACAATACAAAACGTGCACGTGTTGTTGCACCCGACCGAGATGGACACCCAGCCCGCGTAACTGGAATCCCTTTTTGTGGGCAAAGTCGATGGGAAAGTCTCGAGCGCTTCGACAATCTCAATTTCCGCGGCACCATTGTGGCGCGAGCGCTCCAGGAGCGCTGGCAAAGAGCCCATGTTGTGGGTTCCAAAGACAACGTCCACATACGGCGCCTTCGCAAGAATCGTCGACTTGTCTTTTTGAGCTAAACATCCACCCACCGCAATCTGCATGCCGGGATGTTCCCTCTTTAATGACGCAAGGTGCCCCAAAGTTCCATAGAGCTTGTTATCGGCGTTTTCCCTCACAGCACAGGTATTGATGACGACGACATCGGCAAGAACACCGGACTCGGCAGGCCGATACCCAGCCGCCTCAAGCGAGCCAGACATTCGCTCGGAATCGTGGACATTCATTTGGCAACCAAAAGTGCGCACCTCGTAGGAGCGCGCGTGGTTGACCTCGAGCGATGCGAAGAGCTCCGCGGCCCGCGCCCTCGCCTCAGTTTCGTTGGTGAGTGTCACGCTGCCCATTCTACGAGGGCGAAGAATTCACGTGCGGCCGGGCGGGACCTCACCGCAACACGGGCTCGGAGGATGCGCCCTCATCGTGCTGCACTAATCGCTCAGCGCAGCACCTCGTCGACGAGGCTATAGATGTCGTTGCCCGAATACCCACGCCGCTGCAGATAAGCGACAAGTCTGCGTTTAGCTACCTCGGGAGCTAGCGAGCGCAGGGCGCGAGCGCGGTCTTGCGCAAGCTCGCGCAAGCGAGCGCTCTCATCCTCGTTGCTCACGCCCTCCAAGGCTCCGGCGATCACCGAGGGAGAAATTCCGCGCTGGCGCATTTTGTCAGCGGCACCTCGGCGGCCAAGGCCTTGTCTCACAACGTACTTGTCGACCAGGTTGGCTGCTAATTCAACATCGTCAATCAGGCCCTGGCGCTCCAGGGTGCTGATCTCCTCTTGCACCACGTCCTCGGGAAGATCGCGAGCGACCAGTCTCTCTTCGATCTCCTGTTTCGAGACCCCCCTGGTGGCTAGGGCATGAAGGGCGACGTTACGGGCACGCTGGCGAACGCGTTCACTCGGATTGGCATCGCCCGTGTTGGCTGTGGGCTCACCACTCGAGTTCTGGGACACAGCATCATCTCCTTCAGAGGGCGTTACCGGCGTGGCGAGGGGTATCACCACGGCCTCTCGGGTGGTGCTTCTGGAGGGGGGAGAGACCCGCTCTACGGGGAACGCGATGATGGTGGCTTCGCGTTCCCCGTGAACGAAGGGGATGCTCACGCTCTAGGCTCCCTGAGCTTGGCGTTCGCTAATTTTCTCCTCGAGTGATTCGACAGGAGCCACAGGCTCTGCTTCGTCAACAGGCGGTACGGCAGCAAGCTGCCCGACACCCAGTGCGGCAAGAATCTTGCGCTCGATCTCGTTGGCAACCTCCTTGTGTTCGATGAGGTAGCCTCGCGCGTTTTCTTTACCCTGTCCGAGCTGATCGCCGTCGTAGGTGTACCAAGCGCCAGACTTCTTGACAATCTCGTGCTCGACGCCAAAGTCAATCAAGCTACCCTCACGAGAAATACCCGTGCCGTAGAGAATGTCGAATTCCGCCTGCTTGAAGGGCGGTGCCATCTTGTTCTTGACGACCTTGACGCGAGTGCGGTTACCCACAGCCTCTGTGCCCTCTTTCAAGGTTTCAATTCGGCGAATATCAAGGCGGACTGACGCGTAGAACTTGAGCGCTTTACCACCGGACGTCGTTTCCGGGCTGCCGAAGAAGACACCAATCTTTTCGCGAAGCTGGTTGATGAAGATCATGGTCGTGCCGGTCTGGTTCAGACCACCCGTGAGCTTCCGAAGAGCCTGGGACATCAGGCGAGCCTGGAGACCGACATGGGTGTCCCCCATGTCGCCTTCAATTTCAGCGCGAGGCACCAAGGCGGCAACGGAGTCGATAACCACCAAATCCACAGACCCAGAGCGCACCAACATGTCGGCAATCTCCAAAGCCTGCTCACCGGTGTCGGGTTGGGACACGAGCAACTGGTCGATGTCAACACCCAAGTTCTTGGCGTAGTCGGCGTCCAAAGCGTGCTCCGCGTCGATGAAGGCTGCGATCCCGCCTTGGGCCTGGACATTAGCGATGGCGTGGAGAGTCAGGGTCGTCTTACCCGAGGACTCTGGGCCATAAATCTCAATAATGCGCCCCCGTGGTAAACCGCCAACCCCCAACGCAACATCCAAGGCGATGGAACCGGTGGGAATCACGGCGATGGGAGGACGCTCGTCCGAACCCAGTCGCATGACCGAGCCCTTACCGAACTGTCGATCTATCTGCGCGAGGGCTGTTTCTAATGCTTTCTCGCGGTCTGTTGATGCTGTCATTGCGTTCTCTCTTTCCAGTAGTGCTCGGCTGCCTATCGGCTGTCGTCCTCCACCACACCCCGTAAGGCGTAGGGTCTCTCGACAAGGCGGGTGATGCAGGGAGCGGGCTTGAGCCTAAGCCGAACCTCAGACACCGCTGGTGGCTGAGGTTGATGCTGTGGAGTTAGCGTGCTTCCTTCATCACTGTGGACGAGAGTACCGCTATTCGAACGAATATTCGAATGATTATCCTGGCGTGTCGCCAAGAGGTTCACTAAGACCAACGCCCTGCTGACGCCCCAGCGGTACGTGCATCGCCCCGCACAGAGCAAGCCACACCCGCTTCGGCGCAATGCCAGCGTCAAGAGCCTGTTGAGCCGTCCGATCACCCAGGGAATCCATGACTAAATCGCGAATCAGTGCCCGGCCTTGAAAAGGGCCAAATTCATCGTCCACGGCAATAAAAAACTCGCTATGGGTCACGAATTGTGCCTAGCGAACCGCCATGTCGGAATCAAACTGGGCCACCAGCTCGTCCGGCAAGGTGTCGGGCACGCTGGAGCGGGGGACAAAGTCCTCGAACATGGCGAGGCGGTCGCCGACCTCGTGCATGATGACGGATAGTGGCATGTCAAGAGCATCGGCAATAGACGCAAGAATCTCGCTGGAAGCCTCTTTCTGGCCTCGCTCAACCTCGCTCAAATAACCCAGCGCAACGTTCGCGCGGCTTGAAATTTGACGGAGAGTCGCACCCTTTTGTTGGCGAAAATCGCGTAATACGTCACCAATTTCATGTCTGACCAGAACCATGTGTGCACCTCCTCTTTCACTCTAGATGTGGACAAGACTACCCACAACTTCTGACGGATAACCCTCAGGAATGCTGTGTAATTGCTGTGGCATTACTCAAGCCAACTCCAGGGCGCAGGGGTTTATTCCCGCATCGCCAGGGCGTCATAGAGCGCCAACAGCGCTGCGCGCCGCGCGGCACTGCGAATTTCAGCACGGTCGCCCTCAACCTGGACCTCACGCACCATGGTGCCAAGCTCGCCCCCCGCCAGAGCAACAAAAAAAAGTCCCGGCTTCGCACCGCTGACAGGATCCGGGTCAGGGCCGGCAACACCGGTCGTGGACACGGCGAAATCAACACCCAGCGCGGCCTGTGCCCCCTCGGCCATCGCACTGGCCACGTCGGAGTTGACCGCACCCTTTTCCGCCAGAAGCGCGGCACTAACACCGAGCAGGTCGTGCTTGACCATCAGGTCATACGCCACGAGGGACCCTTTGAACACTGCCGAAGCGCCCGGTATGTCGACCAGAGCCGACGCCACAAGGCCTCCGGTGAGCGATTCTGCACACCCCAGTGTGACGCCTTTCTCGATGGCGAGCGCGATGATGTCGGAGGGGTTATCGCTCATCGGTCTTCTCGGGGGCTCTCAGGCCTTTGACCAGGTAGTCGACACCCGTCCATGTCGTGATGATCACAACGACACCCATCAACACCCAGTTAAAGATGAACACCCATGAGCCAAGAAGAACCCAGGTCGGAATCAACCAGGACGACAGTGTCACGGCCTGCACAATCGTCTTGAGTTTGCCGCCAGTGGAGGCGGGGATGACACGGTCGGACAGTGCCACAAACCTGAAGACGGTGATGCCAAGCTCACGCACCACAATCGCGAGAACAATCCACAACGGTAACTCGCCCACCCACCAGAGGGCACCAAGCGCGCCGACAATGAGTACCTTGTCGGCTATCGGGTCCAAAAGAATGCCGGCATTCGTCACCAGGTTGCGCCTTCGCGCCAAAGCGCCATCAATGCCGTCAGTAGCAATGGCCGCGACAAAAAGAAGTCCGGCGAGCCAGCGCACACCGCTGTCTGCCCCGCCATCCATAACCACTAACCACATGAACACTGGGGCGACCAGTATGCGCAGCACAGTGATGAGGTTCGCGATATTCACGTTACTGACCTGGCTCACACCCGCGGCGATGAACCGACCGCGTAGGCCACTAGAGGGTTGGGGAGATGATGCCGGACGTGCCACGACCTAGTCCCTTCCGGTGAGCCTCCAGGCATCATCAGAGTTGCCTTCAACTTCAGGATACCCCTGTGTCATCTCATCAATGGGGTCGTCTGCGTAATGCACAGAGTGGTCAACAGCTGACTTGGGTGCTGGCACATCCGCCGGCAGTATTTCCTGCGTCAGGTGATCGTCCAGCCCCACTGGTACCACTGGCGATGGCGCTTCTCCGCGCAGTTGGGCCAACACCGCAGCTAGTCCATCCGCAGAGACAAGGACTTCGCGGGCTTTGGAGCCCTCGGAGGGCCCAACAATCTGGCGTGATTCCAGCAAATCCATCAGTCGGCCGGCCTTAGCAAAGCCCACCCGCAGTTTGCGTTGCAACATCGAGGTCGAGCCAAACTGGGTTCCCACGACCAGTTCAGCCGCCTGGAGCAGAACCTCTAAGTCATCGCCGATGTCGGAATCAATAACTGCGGCGCTTCCAGCGCCGGCTGCGACCTCGGCGCGATATTCAGGATCGGCCTGGCGCTTCACGTGGGCAACAACTTTGGCGATTTCTGCTTCCGAAACCCATGCCCCCTGGACGCGGTTCGCTTTAGCTGCCCCCTGGGGCAAGAAGAGCGCATCGCCTTGCCCAATTAGTTTGTCGGCGCCTGGCTGGTCAAGGATTACCCTCGAGTCCGTCATGCTCGAGACCGCAAAAGCCAGACGCGAGGGGATGTTCGCTTTAATCAGACCAGTCACCACGTCAACGCTTGGTCGCTGGGTCGCAACAACCAGGTGAATTCCGGAGGCTCTGGCCAACTGGGTAATCCGAACAATTGAATCTTCCACATCTCGCGGCGCGACCATCATCAGATCAGCAAGCTCATCCACCACAACCAGCAAATAGGGGTAGGGCCGAAGGACGCGCTCACTACCGACTGGCAGAACAATCTTGTTGGCGACTACCGCCCGGTTGAAATCATCGACGTGCTTGAAGCCAAAGCTCTCGAGGTCGTCGTAGCGCATGTCCATTTCTTTCACCACCCACTGCAGAGCATCAGCCGCCCGCTTGGGGTTTGTAATAATCGGCGTGATTAAGTGCGGAACACCCTGATAGGCGGCGAGCTCCACGCGCTTCGGGTCGACGAGAACCATACGAACCTCGGCGGGCGTAGCCCGCATGAGGATGGAGGTAATCATCGAGTTGATGAAGCTCGACTTACCGCTGCCTGTGGCCCCGGCCACGAGGAGGTGTGGCATTTTGGCAAGGTTTGCTGCGACAAATCCACCCTCGACGTCCTTGCCCACACCGATGACCATGGGGTGGACTTCGGAGGTGGCAGAGGGCGAGCGCAAAACATCGCCGAGGGAGACAATCTCGCGATCGGAGTTGGGAATCTCGATGCCGATCGCTGACTTACCCGGAATCGGCGACAAAATGTTGACCTCGTTGGAGGCCACGGCGTAGGCGATGTTCTTCGCCAACACCGTCACTTTCTCGACTTTGGTTCCCGTTCCCAGCTCCACTTCGTAGCGGGTTACCGAGGGGCCCCTGGTGAAGCCCACAACCTTCGCGTTGATTTCGAACTGGTTAAAGACGCTGGTAATCGCAGCGACAACCTGATCGTTCGCAGCACTACGACCCTTGGGCGGTGTTCCAGGAACAAGAATCCCAGGGTCTGGCAGGGCGTATGGCCTGGTGGACTGAATCCGAACTGGCGGGGCCGTCTCTGGAGTATGCGGGTCACTCGCAGCCGTCGCATCGGGATTCTGAGCCGCTGCCAGGGCTGCCTCGGCCTTGATGAGTTGAGCGATCAAGTCCTCTGTGGTTGCAATGCGCCCAGTGTCAGCAGCTGGCTGGCTGACAATGGGCGACTCGAACGCGTCTTTTTTGTCTTTCTTTCCGCGGCGCCACCAGGGCATGGAGTTCGGGTCCTCAAGATCAAGGCCCAAATCCGTGAGCGTCCCAAACTCGGCGGTGTCTTCAGCCTCCGCTTTCTTATTCCTTGCGACCTCGTCGAGATCCACACCGAAGAGGTAGGCGTAACCTTCCTTCGCCCTGGACACAATCCGCGTGGGCGGGGTTTTAGTCATGATCAGCAGAGATACCAGGAAGAAGATGACCATCACCGGCCAGGCGAGGAACACGGTGGCGCTACCCAAAAAAACGAAAGGCTCGGCGACAACCCAGCCCAGCAGGCCACCGGCCGACGCCAGTTCGGCGAAGGTGGCGTCCCCCGGCGCAGGACGCCCCCCGGCCAGATGGGTCATTCCACTCACCGAGGTCAGTAGCAGGCCAAGGCCAATACCAATCCGACCGTTGTCATAGACACCAGAAGGGTGCCGGAACAACCATCCAGCGAAGATAAAGAGGATGACCGGCAGCGCGAACGCGAGCCGGCCAAAGAATCCACCAACGGTGTAGTTATCGAGCATTTGAGCCCAGGTTTGGTCGTAGTTGAACCACTCGACCACGACCCCAGCACTGGCGAACAACAAGAGCGCGAAGGGCACACCATCTCTGCGGAGCTCTTTGGGGAGTTCCTCAGAACTCAGAAAACGAAAGCTGGCGCCAACCCACGAGGCCACGGTCAGCCAGGCCTTCGCACCAGCAGAAGGGCCACCGGATGGCTTGGGTTGGACGGGCTGATTACGAGGTGTTCTCGTCGGCGATGCCGCCACCGGTCGCTTCGCGGGAGATCCCGCACGCGCTCGAGGAGACGGACTTTTCTGGGCCATGGTCCTCACGCTACAAGCCGAGAGCCCAAGAAATAGGCAACGAAACACAGTGCTCGACTGTCCACAGCGTCCCAAACCAGAAACTTATCCACCAATATCCCTAGACAGGGGTGGTATCACTTTGATACCGTTACGCTATGGCTATGACACTGAGACTCGACACCGAACACGACGCAATGGTCGACCGACTGGCTCGTGAACTGAACTGCTCCAAAAACCAAGCGGTGGTTACAGCGATCGAGATGGCCGATCAACGCATTGGCGTCCATGACCGCGCCATCAAGCGTGCTCAAGAAATTCTCGAAACGCGGGACAAACCACTCATGGAGCGCCTGGCTGACGCATGACCGTCTTTCTTGACCTAGAAGACGCCACCGAACAGCTCCGATACCTGGGATTTCACGCCCGAGACCTCGGTCTTCTTGAGAGTTGCCTCGCGCGACCGAAGACCAGCCTGTTCGGCGAGGACGCGTACCCAGCTCGGTCGCTGAAAGCCGCGGCGCTGATGCACTCTGTCGTGACCTCACATCCACTCATTGACGGAAACAAGAGGACGGCCTGGGCGCTCATGATCACTTTCATGTTGCTGAACGGGTTCGAAATTGTTGCCGAAACGGAAGACGCCTTCGATTTTGTGCTCGCTGTCGCTACCCAGAACCTGGATCTGGAGGGCATCGCCGCATGGATTGACACGCATGCGGTCGCGGTAACCGTGTAGACCCCACCTCGCGCACTCCTAGACTGGCTCGAGGAGGTTCACCATGGAACTCACGGGCACAGTATTTGTCGTCACAGGAGCTGGTAACGGGATTGGGCGAGAAGTAGCGCTTGATCTCCTGGCGCGCGGCGCATCGGTCGCTGGACTCGATATCAAATCAGACTGGCTCGATGAGACCCAGTCTCTCGCTGGCAAACAAGCCAGTCATTTCCAGGCATTCCCCATCGACATCACCGACCGCAAGAAGGTATTAGCGCTTCCGGCAAAGGTGGAGAAGGCTCTGGGCCTGCCTGATGGACTCATCAATGTGGCTGGCATCATCCAGCCCTTCGTCAGGGTCAACGACCTCGATTTTGATGCCATTGATCGGGTCATAAATGTGAATCTCCACGGACCTCTTAACCTCATCAAGGCCTTCCTGCCGGGTCTCCTCACGAGACCCGAAGCTCACCTTGTGAATGTTTCGTCAATGGGTTCGTACGCACCAGTCCCTGGTCAAACCGTCTACGGCGCAACCAAAGCGGCCATCAACCTGTTGAGCGAAGGCCTACGGTCAGAGCTCATGGGCACCAGTGTGAGGGTCACCGTCGTCTACCCGGGAGCGATTGGTACCAACATCGCTGGTAACTCAGGCCTCGACATGAGTGGTGCCGGAGAGGCCAGCACCCGGAAGGTCGTTGCACCGGCGGATGCGGGTCGCCAGATTGTCCTTGCGATACTTGCCAACAAGAAGCGCATCACGATCGGCCAGGACGCATCCGCACTGTGGAAGGTCAATCACCTCTCCCCCGACTTGGCTGCCGGCATGATCTACAAGGGCATGAAGGACTTACTTCCTTAGAAGGAACACACATGAAGAAACTCTTTGGTTCCTACACCTATACCTGGTGGCAGATGGGGGTCTTTAAACTCTCCCTTCTGGCAATCGGGATGATTGCTGGGGCGTATTTGGCCAGTCTTGTCATGGAGTCGCTCCTCGTGTTCCTCGCGATTGCAGTGCTCGCCTCCGGGTACACCATTGGTGCGAGCCTGAGCGGCGCTAACAAAAAGTAGATCCCTACGCTAGGGTTGAGTTATCGGTGGGCACTCACATGCCCCCCTGCGTCGTAGAACGCTCCCTCACCACCTGGTGGTTGATACTTTTCTTGCGGCGAACGAATGCATCACTCGATGTCTTCGCCCCCAGCTGGGCCATGCCTGGCTCACACACGTGATGGTTTCCATCACTAGAAAGCTTTACAACAATGTCTGTGTCATCTTTTTCAACACTTGGCGTGCCCGCCAACATCTGCGCCGCCCTTACCCGCATGGGTATTGACGAGCCCTTCCCCATTCAGGTCGACACTCTGCCTGACACCCTTGCTGGCAAAGACGTACTGGGTCGCGGTAAGACAGGCTCTGGCAAGACCCTCGCCTTTAGCATCCCGATGGTCGCACGACTTGCTGGGGAACTCTCCGGCGGTCGCCGACGCCCAGGGCGCCCTCTCGGTCTTGTGCTTGCCCCCACCAGGGAATTGGCAACGCAAATCACTAATGTGATGCGCCCTCTGGCCGAGGCAATGAACCTGCGTGTCACCACCATTTATGGCGGAGTGTCCCAAACCCGTCAGGTTCAGGCTCTTCGCGATGGCGTAGAGATTGTGGTCGCGACCCCGGGTCGGGTCGAAGACCTCATGGGCCAAGGGTTCCTGCGCCTTGATGCAATCGAAATCACAGTCCTCGATGAGGCCGACCACATGGCAGACCTTGGCTTCTTGCCGGTTGTCACGAAAATCTTGGCGGCAACCCCTGCCCGCACACAACGGCTGCTCTTCTCAGCAACGCTCGATAACGGCGTCAACAAGCTCGTTGACCGCTTTCTCAACAACGAGGTGATGCACGCTGTCGACGAGGCCAACTCGCCCGTCGCTCAGATGACCCACCACGTCTTCGAGGCAAGCGACGTGGACGCCAAAAAGAAGCTTGTCTATGCACTGGCCGCGGGCACCGGCCGACGCATCTTGTTTATGCGCACCAAGCACCACGCCAAGAAACTGGCCAAGGCCCTCACCGACGCCGGGATTCCTGCTGTTGACCTCCACGGCAACCTCTCCCAGCCAGCCAGAGACCGCAACCTCGCGGCCTTCAGCGAGGGTGCGGTCAAGGTTTTGGTGGCCACCGATGTTGCCGCACGCGGGGTCCATGTCGACAACGTCGACTTGGTTATCCACGTCGATCCCCCGATGGAACACAAGGCATACCTTCACCGCTCTGGTCGCACCGCTCGTGCTGGTGCCGAGGGTGATGTCATCACACTGTGCCTGCCCACGCAGCGGAAGGACTTAGCGGATCTCCTGCGGAAGGCCGACATCTCGGTCACCCCGCAGAGCGTGAGCGCGACATCCCCGCAGGTCGTCGCCTTGATCGGTGAAGTGGCGCCGTATGTGAAGCCGGTTCCCCAGGAGAACAAGCAGTATGGCGGCGGCAACTCCACTGGACGCAACGCTCAACGAAAGCGCTCGGTTCGCGCTGGCGATAGCCCCACCGGCGGTAACCGCGGGGCCAAGCCCGGCCGGAACCCGCGCCCCGGACAACCAGGGCGCGATCAGGGATCCAGGCCAGCCACCGCTGCGCGTCGCCCTCAACAGCGCTCACGCTAAACTGCGCTGGAGAGTCAGAAAGACCGCAAGGAAGCAAACGTCTACAAACGTTCGGTTTGTCGTGTTTTCCAGAAGTTAGCTGGTTCTGAGGTCCTACTGTTGAAAAGTCCAGCCTCTGCCTTGCTCCAGGCAGAGCCGGCTGGCTCTTCCCGGTGCAGAGGTGGAGGCAAGCATGATTGGTCCCAATGATGCGGTCCCAAGGCGGCCATAATTCCGAGGAAGCTAATGCGGACTGGCTCGATGAGAAACGCTATGACGGCTCGCGTGGCTAGGGCGCAGTAACCCGCGGAGTCAACCCGACGACGATTGTAGGGACAGACACGGTGACGGCAAACCCCCAACGACCCAAAAGGCTCGCGAAGAGACGGTCCCTGCACCATCAGCTCTCTGCCTCTGGAATGGAGCATTAGAGCTGGTCGCCCCGTTCCATCCTCCCCCCTGTCCAAGGGCGATATCGGTGACTAGAGCCAACGGCGTTCCGGGTGGCACACGTCTCGATTGCGGTATTGGCCTACGCGAGTTCCTTTTGCGCAGTTTCACCCGCACGGCGGGAGCGCCTGTGCCTGAGCAATATTGTCATTGTCACCGCAGATAGGACCGCAAAAACCCCGACCCCAATTCCCGTCATGGTTAGGGCAGACAGTCCAGACTGGACAGCCTCAACAATCACTACCCCGTTGTCGTAGGCGATGATTTCGACCTCCGTTCCCGCTTCAATTAGGCCAGTGATTGAGCGGGCTTGGTAAAGCGCGCCGCCTACCGCTATCTGACCGGCCTCGGGGGTGATGGACGTGGTGGCAATTCCTACAAGGCCGGCATCGACCTCCAATGGGCCGGAGGAAATCAGTTCGCTGTCTGGGGCTGCATCGGGGGCGTCTTCGGCCGGTTCAGTTTCCACTGTGTTGTCAGACTCCTCGGCGGGCTTCTTGGTGCCAGGTTCTGTTTCTGGCAGAGCCTGGGGTGGTCCTGGATTAGTGTCCACTAGAGCGTTCATGTCCATCACCGAACCCCAAGCACCCACCCACTGGATTCTTGTGGGGCTCACTTGGTTACCGTTGGTTGACACGACGGTTCCCGTGTGAGAGAGCGTAAATCGGACGTCTACCAGCGACTGATACTCGGCGGAGAGGTCTCCCACCAGGGAATAGCGGCCTTCGAACCGCATATTGTCTCCGTCCTCCGAGAAGCGGAGGAAGTCGCCGTTTGCTTGGGTCACAGACCAACTGAGGGCGTCCGCGTTGTCTTTGGTGAACCGATAGCCATTCCAGGGGCCACTCGCATAATTCGAGCGATCAAATCCTTCACCGGGGAAGCCGTCCGCTACTATGTCGCGCGCCGTGACCGCTGTGGCAACGTCTTCGTGAATTGCGCCAACGATTTGAATATCAAGCTCTTGGTATTCGTTCACAGCAAGATCGGCATCCACAAGAAGGCAACCCGAGAGACCTAGTACGGTCGCGAGGCCAAAAGCGATGAAAGGCGTCCGTGACTGCCAATACATTTCTATCTCCCACCTTGGTCGAACCAGAAATCAATGGACGGTACATTAGCGTCTCTGTAGGAAAAATGGAAGTAGTTAATCCGTTCGCCGCCCCCATTACTCATGGAGAAATTGCTCTACGGAATATGTCTGGGACCTTGAAGCAGATACAGGGCTGGGCCCAGTGCTGTATCTGCGTGCTATAGAGTTGGTCACGCACATTAACATGAATTGGGAGATTCAATGGCTCAAAAATTCGCAGGCCGAGTACTAATTCTCGGCGCAGGCTCGGTGGTGCAGTGTACCTTACCCCTGATGTTGAAGCACATCGCAACTCCATCGCAGGTCACCGTTATGGCCAAAGATGATGGATCAGCTCGAATCATGAATGAGATAAAGCAAGGTGTCACCTTCAAAATCGACTCGATTACCAAAGACAATTTGGCCGAAAAACTCTCGGCGCATCTTTCTGCGGGCGATTTGTTGTTAGATCTCTCTTTTAACATTGAAACCAACGCAATATTGCAATGGTGTCATGACAACGACGTCTTGTTTTTGAACGCCTCTGTTGAAGAGTGGGATCCATATGAGGATTGGACAAATCGTCCCCTCGTGGAGCGGACCCTTTATGCAAGACATATGAGAATGCGTGAAATGACAGGCACCTGGGACAAAAAAGGACCATCTGCTGTCGTTGACCACGGCGCAAACCCCGGCTTAGTTTCACATTTTACTAAAGCTGCGCTTGTTGATATTGCAAACAAACTAAAACAAGATTCTAAGTCAAACGACAAAATCGAGAATGCGCTTAAACAAGAGAAGTACAACGAATTGGCTCACCTATTGGGCGTGAAAGTAATTCATATTGCCGAACGAGATACCCAAATTACCAACAAGCCCAAACAACTTAATGAATTTGTTAGCACTTGGTCAGTGGAAGGTTTTTATGAAGAAGGCATTGCTCCAGCTGAAGTTGGTTGGGGAACGCATGAGAAAGAGTTGCCTGAGAATGGCGTTAAGCACACCGGAAATGGTCCATGCAATCAAATAGCAATTGCACAACCCGGTGTCAAAACTTGGGTTAGATCTTGGGTGCCTGATTCTGAATATATTGGCATGGTCATCAGACACGGTGAAGCGTTTACCATCACAGAGCATCTCACTGTGAAGGATGATTCAGGAAAAGATATTTATCGGCCAACTGTTAATTTCGCCTATTGTCCTTCCAATGAATCAATTGTTTCCTTGATGGAATTAGAGATGCGTCAATGGGATTTGCAAGAAAATCAAAGAATTATGAACGATGAAATCATTGATGGTGAGGATCGTTTAGGCGTTCTACTGATGGGGCACGAATACAAAGCGTGGTGGTACGGCTCCTTGCTGTCAATTCATGATTCGAGGAAATTGGTCCCTGGGCAAAATGCGACCACTTTGCAAGTTGCATGTTCTGTTGTTGCTGCTTCGATGTGGATGATTGACAATCCAAATGAAGGAGTGTTGGTTCCTGATCAATTGCCTTGGAGATATGTGATGGACATCGCCAAAGATTATCTGGGAGAAATGAGATCTGTTCCTGTTGATTGGGATCCGCTGAAAACAAGAAATGATTTATACAAGGGTCTCAATGGTAGAAGTTATGACAGTGACCCTTGGCAGTTCAATAATTTCCTTGTTTAGCTCTTGATTCTGGCAGGGAGAGGGGACTCTTCAGACGCTCACAGGCTGCATTTCTAGTCTGAGCAGTTCTGAATTCTGCACGATTCCACAAGGCCAGAATCATCTCTGAGTGACTCTGCCGGTTCGGCTGGTCTATCAACTCCCGTAGCGGGTGATCCGCTAGCCATGCCCTAACCATAGGCGGGCGAACTGACGCGAACAGGGTGGAGTCAGTAACTACAAGAAGGTTCTACTTTCGGAATCTCTCAGAAACAGACGAGGCCACCTTTGTGACAATCGCCCACATGATTCCGAGCCCAACACAAGCGACCCCGAGCCCCCAGGCCCAGAACTCCTCAGCCAAATATCCGGACTCGTCAACGTAACTTCCCACAATCAAGAAATAGGCCATGAGGCCGAATCCAAGTGATACCAACAATCCCGATAACCAATAGTTTCTTGAGCCCACATTCTCAAACCTAGCCCCCTAATTGGGTTCCGCAATCGTCACAGCCGCGGAGTCTGCGCGACACGTGGCAGCGTCTCAGACAGTCGGGAAGTTGGGGTTCACTACAGCTAGAAATTGTTTCGTTCTGGGGCAGTCGCGGGTGCCCGGGCAAGGCCGGTGGGGATCTATGGAAAACCGGGCGAAATTCTGGACACTAGGATTATGAGGGGTCGACAGGGCGCACGGTTCGACACAGTTTGGCGTATTGCCGATGCAGCAGCCCGTTAGTTGACTGGCTCTTGATTTCTCGGTTCCGGACTCAAGCACCGGGGAGTGCGCCATAGAAAAGGAATCGTGTTGAACGTTAGTAAGTTCTTGTTGCTCACCGTTGTTGCGGCCTTAGTCTCCGGTTGCTCCCCTGCTCCAGCGGACGAAAAGGTTGCCCCACGAGATACCGAAGAAGTTGCCCCACGAGATACAGAAGAAGTGGCCCAGTGCCTCATTAAGCAAAGCGGGGTAACCACCTACGCAGGCGACTGCGCATTCCACCTTGAGCGAGGAGGGAGTTTCTCCATAAAACGGTCGGACGACGAACCGATTCAACCCGGCGTGACTGACATCTCTGTGAGCATCGTCTCCCCTGGCGTCGCGGAAGTCCGAGGTCTCACAACGGATGGCGTCAACTCTCGCTGGGGGGCTGCGACGAGGAGCACCGTTGATGGCGCGTGCTGGACTGGGTCTGATTTTGAGATCTGCGCCTACTGATTCCGCGATTGGCCTGATCTCTTATGCCACTCCCGGCCATTTACCGGGGGTTGGGTAAATCTTCAAAAGCTTTTGGGTCGCCACCCTCTAGCGCCGCGTTCTAGCTATCGCCTTAGTTTTCCCATTTTCCCGAGCGAGACTCTCAGCCTCGAGCACAGATCTCGATTGTGTCTGTGAGCCATCAGCTCTTCCAGCTTGCTTTGTTGCCTCACCCTCACCAGCCCGAGCCTTGCCCGGTCCGAGGGTGTGAATCCGAAGTGTGCAAGATTGCGAACTAGTTGGTTGTCTAACTGCCTGAGCGCAGCCCTTAGGCGCGTATAGTCTGGCTTGTAATGGACCAGCTCGCTGAGCTCTTCACGCTCATCCAGTAGCGCCGGGAGGGGACTTCCCTCACCCCTTGGATACGACTCTGGCAGCTTCCCGCCCATTTAGCGCGACGTTTCCGCCTATTTACTTGCGCCCTCGGCAGGAATCGAACCTGCGGCCAAAAGATTAGAAGTCTTCTGCTCTATCCGCTGAGCTACGAGGGCTTACTCTCTCAATTTTAGCGGTCAATAGTCGACGCCAGACCGAATGAGATGTCGCACCTTTAGGGCCCGAGTCTTGACGACCGCGTGAGAGTCTTATCTCATGGTGAACCCAGCGCTTTATGGCGTTTCCACGACTCGCATCTTTTGCCGGTTTGGGTGTCCCTCCAGGCCGCCGAAGCCAGAGAACGTAATCTACTTCCTGAGTAGTAGCGAGGCAGTTCTCCAGGGCTTTCGACCATGCAAGCGATGCCGGCCTGATCAAGCGAAGTCACCCACTGAGGCCTTCGCAGAATTTGTCTGTCACCAGCTGTCGGAAATGGGGCGCGCCGACCCCAGCCGGCGAATCGACGACCATGCGATTCAGTTGGGGCTTTCCAGGCGCCAACTGGAGCGGATCGTGCGCGCCTCCCGGGGTCAGTCACCTCGAGTATTCATTCAATCCGCTTGTCAGGAGGTGCTGTGAAGGCTGAGTTGAGATGGCTCCCGGGATTCATCGCGCTCGGACTGGTGTGGGGATCATCATTCCTTTTCATAGACCTTGCCCTGCGCAGCTTCAGCCCTACTGGAATCGTGTTTCTGCGAGGGCTTCTCGGCGCCGCTAGCCTTGGACTCATTCTCGTCATCCGCCGCGACCGTCTTCCTGCGTGGGGTTTTCACTGGGTCCACATCGGCGTGGTCGCTCTCCTGCTAAATGCGATCCCCGGATTTCTCTTCGCAGTCGGTCAGCAATGGGTACCAAGCTCTCTCGCCGGAATCGTGAACGCCACCACACCGCTGATGACGGTGGCGGTTGTTGCCCTCGCTTTTCGCGAGCAGAAGCCCACAGCCAACCAACTCCTGGGCCTTGGGATCGGGGTTGCGGGGATCGTTCTGGTTACGAACGTCATCGAACGATTCGACGGGGTAACACTGCTCGGCGTGGGAGTGCTCCTGCTAGCGACCCTGTCCTACGGGGTCGCAATGCCCTACGCGAAGCGCCACGTCACTAATTTGCCCTACAGCCCCTACGCTCTGGCCGCCGCCCAGGTCGGGGTTTCGGCCCTGCTTACGGTGCCGGGCGCGCTCGTGTCGGGAATACTCGTCCACCCACTAGACGCTTCAGCGCTGTGGGGCATTCTCGGTCTGGGGGTGCTCGGCACGGGGATTGCGTATGTCTGGAACTACAGAAACATCGAACTCGCCGGGAGCGTCATCGCATCCAGTGTCACCTACATCACGCCCGTTGTGGCCGTGGCACTCGGAGTTTTGTTTCTCCGCGAGACACTCTCCTTTTCACAGCTACTTGGCGGTGTATTGGTTGTTCTCTCCGCGCTCCTTGTCCAGGAACGCTGGATGCCAATCCGCAACAAATAGGTCGCACGCCAATCGCACGACCCCCCAGTTCTCCCCCGCTACCCTCTAGTTAGTGCGATGTGGGGGCGGGGCCTGTAGTAGAAAAGTCTTCTGCTCTATCCGATGAACTCCGAGGGTTTCGGGGCCCCGGAAAATGAAGGGTACGGCGGGGTCAGCAGAAGAAACAGGTTGTCAAACCATGTGCGAGACTAAGCCGTGCCAGTATCCATTAGAGCTGTTGAACCAGCAGACAAGCAGTCCTGGCTGGCTGTTTTTCGAGAGTACATCGCCTTTTATGACTCAGAATTGCCGGACGCGAACTATGCGCTCACCTGGGAACGGCTGAACTCCGATTTCCCCATCCGCGGGCTCGTCGCAGAGAGCGATGGTCGGATTGTGGGCCTAGCGCACTATCTGTTTCGCCCCTCAACGTGGAGCCTGGAACCCTTTTGTTACCTCGAAGACCTCTATGTTGACCCCCGTGTGAGAAACCAAGGGGTCGGGCGGGCACTCATTGCCGAAATCCAGAAAATTGCTCAAGAAGCTGGGTCACCGCGTCTCTACTGGACCACCGCCCCAGATAATCTCACCGCTCGTTCCCTCTATGACCAGATCGCAACCACTGACCGAGTTCAGTACAAAATCGCTCTCTCTCAAAAATCGTTAACATGAATCCGCCACCCCGGACCAACAGCGTGCCCGGGCAATGGCCTCTGCGACCCTGGACTGGGACACGTGGGGATGGTTATGGTCCAGAGCGGTAACTTGATGGTTGCGCAGATTGCGCCTGGATCACACAACGCCCACGTAACGTAGCGAAAACGGTGCCAGTGAGAGTTGGCATTACGAAACGGACCATTTTCGAAACCCACAAGCCAACGCGTGCAACCAACACAACTCCCCGACTACACCCATAGGTAGTTCGATGTG
>WLEA01000126.1 GCA_009704535.1 Actinomycetota bacterium | reverse complement strand
GGTCTTGTTCGTCGAAGCTGACGCAGTCCAGCTTCGACACCATCCAGAGACCCCATGATGGTGAGTGGCGGCCTCGACGCGCGGATCGAGGTGGCCCACCCCTCGCTGGCCTCCACTGCTTCCACGACCAAGTCGTAGCGGTTGGCAAGGTCCTGGAGGACGTGGTCGTGGTGAAAAGATTCACGGTGTCCGGCATAGAGCACGGCGGCAGAGCCGCCGACAAGAACGGCGTCGGGAACCAGCTTCTGAAGCTTGGCCGCCGATGCGAACACTGCGGCCATCACGGGCGACTCGACGCCTGGCTCACGGGAGTTATCGGACATATCCGAAGATTATCACATCGGATAATATTCGGATAGGGGTGCTGTGGTTCTCTCGGGATTGCCTGAACTGACGCCGCCGTGCGAAAGCGATAACGAGAAGGGTTCCTATCATCACAGCCCCGGCCTTGCTGGCCAGTTTTTGGACGCCGAGAGAATACGCTGATGGCGCTACACCCGTCATCGTCGAGAATGTGAGCAGACATGGAGTTCGAGTTTTTGCCAGAGTTCCCTGAAGGCCCGATCGCCCTGGTGATTATTGTGGCGGTCAGTGTGTGGTCGCTGCTGTGGAAGGCGGTTGCCCTTTATAAGGCAGGGACGCTGCGTCACAAGGGCTGGTTTACTGCGCTGTTCTTCATCAACACCCTGGGCATCCTTGAGATCCTGTATGTCGCCTTCTTCTCCAAGCCCGATCGGCGCTTGGCGCGCCGGCCGAGCTAACTGGCTGGCGTTTCGCGCAGTATCGCCCGAACATAGTCGTGAGGGCCACTAATGGCGTTGGCCTTGTCCGCTTGGGTGAGAACAACAAGCCATTCGTTGTCCCCTATCTCCACCGCGGCAGGGTCCAAATAGTTGTAGTCAGAGGATTCCAGTAGTGGCGTGTCATCAATATCCCACGTGGTGCCATCGCTCGAGCGGGCAACAAAAATCTTCTGGGGCAGACGCTGCTCAGATGGCGTCGTGGAGAGCAGGAGAACCCAGTCGCCCGCGTCTGCGCGCAGCATGAAGGGATCGACATAGCCATCTGTGATGACGTAGCCATCGTTCGCCGTGAAACTGAGCCCATCGGACGAGGTGGCAGTGCGAAGCACTTCCCACCTCTCACCCTCTGGCATATCCACCCACATCATCATGTAGGAGCCATCGGGGGCGATATAGGTCTCTGGGACACCCCAGGCGGGGCCAGGCTCTTCCTGACGGATGCCAGTCGGAACACCCGGACCAAAGTTGCCAAGCGTCGGCGACTGGGACACCATGACGACCTTCTTCATGGTTTGTGGATCCATAGGTTGGCCAGGTTCCGCAGGTGGGCCATCAAAAGACACGTAGTAGAGAAGCCAGGTGCCATCAGGCTTCTGGAGGAGGGAATAGTCACTCCCCATTGGCACCTGAAGTGATCGATCAGGCGCAAAGCTTTGGCCATCGGAGGACGTGAAGACGCGATCTTGGCTAAGCCCTGTGGTGAGCAGCAGATAGCCGCCCTCCGGGTGGGCAATCAGCTCGGGTGATACCCCCTCAATTCCAAGCTGCTCACCCAGCTCAAGGGTGAACCCTGCGGTTGGTGCCCCTTCCTCGGTGGCTGTGCTCGAGCCACTCTGGGCAGCGTCGCCACTGGCAGGGGATTCAGCGGGTCCGGATTGGCAGGCCGAGAGGGTCAGTGCCCAAACCAGCGCAAGTGCGCCAATGGTCAATCGTGATGGGGTCATGAGTGCCACCTTCTGCTCAAGGCGTGTTAGCAAAATAGTAGTCCTGCAGCGGCTCCGAGGGCTACACGCCGCCTAGTAAGGAGGCATGACCCCTACGAGCGCCTCCGCCCGGGCAATAATCTGCGCCGACGCATGTGATGCCTGCCGAACATCGTCCTCGGTAGCTAGTGCTCCACTGAAATCTGGGTGATCGGTGCAGGACACCACAATCACCATGATGGTTGTGGCCATGGACCACCGGAAGGATGCTTACCGGTGAGTCCGCGCCCCGACTACAGTAAAAGACCATGAGTAGCTTTAGCGTTACCGAACTTGGTCCACTTGGCTCCTGGAGGGACTATGTCGGCGGCTTTCGCCCCGACACCACCCGCTCAGGCCGACGAGTAGTAGACCATGAGACCACCGGTGATGTCATTGGCCTCACCGCTAACTCTTATGAGCCAGGAGAAGAAGTCGGGTATTGGCACGTGCACTCAATTCTGGAAGAGATCTATGTCTTCCTGGAGGGGGAGGGTCAAATGGGCCTCGACTCCGAGGTCGTCGATGTGAGCGCTGGAACCGTTGTTCAGGTGAGCCCAGGCGTCATGCGAACCTGGCGTGCTCTCCCCGAGAGCCCCACCAACCTCAAGTGGATCTGCATTCGCGCCGGGCAAAAGCCTCTACCGGCTGTGCCCGATGATGCTGAGCCCATTCGGGGTCTGCCCATGCCTTGGTGACCGTCCCGCTGCTAAACCAGAGGCTTTCCGTCAGGATTTCCTTGCCGCGATTCTTTCTCTGAAGAAACCAATCGCACCGGTCGACCAGAGTGCCCAGACCACGAGAACGGGCTGGAAGAACAGGCGGGTGAATCGCGCCTCGTCAGTGTCGAGGCCAAATGCACTAATTCCCTCCACGTATTGGTTGATGTTGCCCGGGAAGATGGCGATAAAGAACATGGCGGCGGCAAGTCCTGACCACGGCACCAGGGCCCCGGCAGAGACGAGCCCAATCCCGAGTGCAATCTCAACAACACCAGAGGCCACCACAACAAAGTCAGGGTCGAATGGTAACCACACCGGCACCTGCGCTTGAAACTCCACTCGGGAAACGGTGAGGTGGCCTATGCCTGCGAAAATCAGTGCCCCACCTAGTAACAGTCGGGCAATAAGCCTCAGGATCTTCATGTGTCTCCTCGCGTCGTGCCCTCAGACTAACGCCGGCCTGGCAGCACTATTCGAGTCATCAGGCTCGGCGGTTGAAAACCGCCAAGATGTGGCGGCATTCCCTGCTCCTTGTGTGGACCTGACGGGAATCGAACCCGTGACCTCTTCATTGCGAACGAAGCGCGCTACCAACTGCGCTACAGGCCCTCGGAAAG
>WLEA01000125.1 GCA_009704535.1 Actinomycetota bacterium | reverse complement strand
GTGCCATAGATGCGCTGAAGTTGGGGGTTCTTCTCACTCCCGCGCCAGTAGGCAGCCGCAACCCTCGTCAACTTCCAGCCCTTACCAATTAAGCGAGTGTTCGGGAGGTGGGGGCCTCGACACAGGTCGCCCCAGACACGTTCACCGCTGCGGGTGTCAACGTTGTCGTAGACGGTGAGCTCCCCCTCGCCTACCTCAACGCCCTCCGCAGCATCACCGAGCGCAACTGCACCTTTGAGCTCGACGAGTTCGAGCTTGTAGGGCTCTCCGGCAAGCTCCGATCGGGCTTCGTCCGCGCTGACAACTCGACGAACGAATCGCTGGCCGCTCTTGATGATGGAGTTCATCTGCTTTTCTAGGGCCGCTAAATCCTCTGAGGAGAAGGGCTCTGTGACATCAAAGTCGTAATAGAAGCCATCGGTGATGGGCGGCCCAATGCCTAATCTGGCCTCCGGGGTCACCTTCTGGACGGCTTGCGCGAGCACGTGAGCGGTCGAGTGGCGAAGAATCTCAAGCCCCTGAGGGGAATGGAGATGAACTGGCGCAACCACGTCGCCTGCGCGCACCGGAGAGTAAAGGTCTGCCAGATTTCCGTTAACCACAATTGCCACAACCGAAGGGTCCGAGAAGAGTTGATCACCCGAGGTGTCAGTGGCCACAGTGGTGGCGGGCTCTGAGGCAAGTGTCACGAAGATTGGGCTTTCTGCAGGCGGAAACTGTGGTCTCCACTGTAGTGGGGCCAGTCGCTGATGGCGTGTTGTGGGCGATACTGGGATCGAACCAGTGACCTCTTCCGTGTGAAGGAAGCGCGCTACCCCTGCGCCAATCGCCCGCACGCCAATCTTGCCACACATGCCTCCTGGGTGCCGACCCGGTTATTTTCGTATTCTGCGACACGGCCCAGACATTTGTGTCTCTTGGACGACATCGGCTAGAGTCGAGGTTCACGCGGAGACGTGTGTGTGCGGATGTGGCGCAGTGGTAGCGCATCACCTTGCCAAGGTGAGGGTCGCGAGTTCGAATCTCGTCATCCGCTCGGTGAAGCCCTGAGGTGGGGCATCACCGACGGTGGTGGTGTGGCCGAGAGGCGAGGCAGCGGCCTGCAAAGCCGTTTACACGGGTTCGAATCCCGTCGCCACCTCGGTTGGTAACTAAGAGAAATGGGCGATTGGCGCAGTGGTAGCGCGCTTCCCTGACACGGAAGAGGTCACTGGTTCGAACCCAGTATCGCCCACCAGAGTATTTAGACCGCAGAGCGGTCAATAATCTTGAAATCTGGCCCGTTAAAGCGTGACGTTGTCCAGAAGCGCAAAGAGTTGGTCACGGATATCTGCCACGGTGCACTACCGGCGATGTCCACTTTCGGCCTCCGAATTTGGTAGTTCACCCCATAGCGGTTGCCGTTGATTACCTGTGCGTGCTCAGACACATTCGATGGTCCAGATACCAGCCCATGGCAGTGGGCTAACAGCCAGGCATCGCGAATCACCTGCATACCGAGGACATAACGCCACTCGAGGACATTGCTCGACATCCGACTGAGCTTTTTCCGTTTCGTGGTCCGAAACGAATCAGTGGTGATCACCATCGGGCCGTATCGCCTCACGAAAGCACGCAGAGAACGCTCGTCTTCCGAGGCGCAAAAAATGGAGTCAAAACCGCCTCGTTCAAGAGCCTTGTCAACAAGCCTAAAGAGTTGATGGTTCTCTGGTGGCGCTAGATGGGATTTGGCGTTGCGCATATCTGTTCCTCGGGCGTGCACACCAAGCGCCGCCCCCCGCTCATCCAAGAAACCTGTCCACAAAGAGACGTACTCGGACATCATGGAATTCAACCTGATGTTCTTGGTGAAGATCTCGTGATACTCGGGTACCTGGGAGTACTCATAAACGGGGAACTGGGTACCTCGAGGAGCTGAGTACATAACGACATCTGAATCAGCTATTGCATCCTCAACGCTCAGTGCAGAGACAGGTTCGAAATAGTCAGCCCAGGCGTCTGAGTGTGCGGCGTCCCTGTGGTTCATGGGGTGAACGGTCTGAAAATCTATAACTGGTGTGAGCGAATTGGCCTGTGCCCAACGCAAGAAACATGTGGCCTCCCACAGGTTGGAAAACATGGCGCCGTTTCGGCGAAACAGACCAACCCGCTTCTTCGGCATCGAGGCACCTTTCGACTAGCGTGGGAAGTTGTTCATCTAACCTAATGTGAGTATCCAGCCTCACACGTCAGCGAAGCATCAGAGAGAGATTTTGCTCCATGCCACAGAGTCCCACTCTCCGCAATTACTCGGCTCGAGAGCGGGACCCCGCAGTCGACACGCTTCTCCACTGGGTGCGCAACCTCCTTCGCCTGAGCAACAGCCGAATGCTCGGTGCTGCGGCGCGTCAGGTTGACCTGGTATCTCAACGGTTCCGGAAGAAGTATCTTCCACTGCCTGTCCGTGCGTTGATTTCTCTGTGTCAGCCGATTGACCCGCTGCGCAGATATCGAAATCTTCCCCCCATCGAGCTCGTCATTCCCTTCGTTGAGAAGGACCTCGCGGCGCTTCCTATCGTGCTGGCTGCGGCAAAGCGCAACATCAGAAACCCGCTGGCAACAGTGACGCTCATCACACCCCGCGATGCCGAGGGGAAGGGCCCCAGATTCGCCTCCCCGGATTCGTCCAGAGCTTTGGACTTGATTCTCGAGAGAAACCCGGACGTTCGGGTGCTCTTTGATCAAGACATCCTGGGCGCTGCGCTTCTCACCGAACTCAATGCGCGGTTTGGCGCAGGCGATCGCAATGCGGGCTGGGTCATGCAACAGCTCATCAAACTCTCCGCCGCCCACCAGTCTCAGGAAATTGGAGCGCTCATTCTTGATGCGGACACCGTGATGCTCTCGCCAAAAACCTGGATTCGACGTGACAAGCGTCAGCTTCTCCAAATCGCCAACGAGTACCACGCTGACTTTATGCGCCACGTTCTGATGTATTTCGGCGTTCCCAAGAAGCACAAGCTGAGCTTCATCACTCACCACCAGTTGATGCAGCCGGAGGTTGTGCAGAGAATGTTCCCTCAGGGCTCAGAATCACTACTCGACTGGTGGAAGTCTTCCACAGACCCCATCGGCCGGGACCTTGGCGACTACGAGGCTTACGGCTGTTTCCTCGCCCACCACTATCCGGAGCGGGTCGCATACGGATCGTTTGGAAACCTCTTCTCGCCTCATTTGGCGAGGTTCATGC
>WLEA01000124.1 GCA_009704535.1 Actinomycetota bacterium | reverse complement strand
GCGGTTATCGGCAGTTATCAATCGGTGGGAACCCTGTTGGTCTTTGGTCTGCTGGTGGGACCGCCAGCTGTCGCCAGTCTGCTTTCCCGCAGTGTCGTGCAGATGATGGTTGTGGCGGCCGTTGTCGGGGTCATCTCGGTGTGGTTAGGCCTCACAATCAGCTATCACTTTGGCACGGCAGCCTCAGCCACCATGGCTTTAGTGCCGATTGTCCTTTTCTTCGCTCTTTTGGGTGCAAAGAACGTCACTCGCCTTCTCGTGCGCGGAGGGGCGCAATGAGCGACATCGTGGTGGGAGCGGGCGTGGAGATTCGGCGCGAGGGCAAGGAAGTCCTTGCCGCGTCCAATTTCACGATTCCGGAGGCAAAAATCACTGCCATTATTGGCCCCAACGGAAGCGGTAAGTCGACCGTCCTGCACGCGATTGCTGGGCTCCTGGGCCTCCACGCGGGGTCGTTGAGCGTCTTGGGAAACACACCCGCTCATTCACGGGCCCACGTCGCTTACGTACTCCAACACATGAACGTGAACCACGGCATCCCGATGACCGTCAAAGACGTCGTGTCGATGGGGCGCTACCCGCTGCGTGGTTTTGTCGGGAAGTTTGGCCCCGCAGACCGCCAGGCAGTTAGCTCGGCCATGGAGCTACTGCGCATTGACGATCTGGCCGAGCGTCAAGTATTTCGGTTGTCGGGGGGACAGCGACAGAGGGTTTTTGTTGCACAAGCCCTCGCTCAGGAGCACAGTGTCCTTCTGATGGACGAGCCCCTGACCGGGCTAGATATCAATTCGGCGCAGACCATCGACGACATCATTCACGCTGAGCCGGCTCGGGGATGCTCCGTCGTGTTCACCACGCACGACCTCGAAGAGGCTAAAGCCGCCGACCATGTCCTCCTGATGAGCGGACACGTGGTCGCCAGCGGTCCACCGGAGGAGGTCCTGACCCCGGCCAATCTCGCGAAGGCGTATGGCCTCGGCCTTCTTCACCCTGAGAACATTGCCGACGCAGGCATCATTGATGATGGACACAACCCGCATCACACACACGAGGGCAAGAATTAGCGAATGAAGAGAAACACCAAGCAGCGTGAGGAAGTCTGGCGGGCGCTCGAGCGCAACCCGGGCTTCGTCAGCGCCCAAGAACTGCACCAGGCACTTCGCGAGCTCGGTTCGAGCATTGGGTTGGCGACTGTATACCGAACTTTGAATGCGCTTGCCGACGAGGGCAATGTTGATGCGCTCACCCGGGAGGGGGAAAACCTCTATCGCGCGTGTTCCCCCGGGCATCATCATCACATCATCTGCAGAGAATGTGGGCTCACCAAAGAAATAGAGGCGTCAGCGGTTGAATCCTGGGCTAAAGCGGTGGCCGCTGAGCACGGATACTCAGATCCCCAGCACATCGTCGATATCTTTGGCACCTGCGGTGCGTGCCAGCCCCGGGTTGCCTAAGCGCCCCTGACCGCGTACAGTTGGGCTTTGGTTAAGCGGCGTGCTGCTTTTCTCTGTGCGCACATCGGTCCCTGTCTCGCCTGAAGGGCACGGATGGTTGCGTGCCGACAAGTGACCTTGGGTAGAGCAATAGCTCTACGGTAGCCATTACAGGAGGAACCATGGCAGCAGTCTGCCAAGTGACCGGAGCCGTACCTGGTTTCGGGCACAACATTTCACACTCGCACCGTCGCACCAAGCGCCGGTTCGACCCGAACATCCAAAAAAAGACGTATTACGTGCCTTCCTTGAAGCGCAACGTGACCCTGACTCTGTCTGTCAAAGGCATCAAGACTATTGACGCCCGTGGCATTGAGTCCGTCGTGAGTGAGCTGCTTGCTCGTGGGGAGAAGATCTAATGGCGAAGGCACAGGACATTCGGCCCATCATCAAGATGCGCTCCACCGCGGGGACCGGGTATACCTACGTCACCCGTAAGAACCGTCGTAACGACCCTGACCGTCTGGTCTTGAAAAAGTACGACCCCGTTGTGCGCAAGCACGTTGAATTCCGCGAGGAGCGATAAGTCATGGCAAAGAAAAGCAAGATTGCTCGCAACGAGCAGCGCAAGGTCATTGTTGAGCGCTACGCCGAGAAGCGTCTCGCGCTCAAAAAGGCCCTGGTGGACCCCAGTGGCACCGATGAATCCCGTGACGCAGCGCGCCTGGGTCTTCAGAAGTTGCCACGCAACGCTTCTCCGGTCCGTGTTCGTGGGCGCGATTCCATCGATGGTCGCCCCCGCGGCTTCCTCAGCAAATATGGCGTTTCTCGCGTGAGATTCCGCGATATGGCACACCGAGGCGAATTACCGGGCATTACGAAGTCCAGCTGGTAGTTTTTTCGTGGCTCGGGATTGATTCTGAGCCGAGCCGAAACACTACAAATCAAGTCCGAGGAGGACAACTATGAATCGCTCTGAACTTGTTGCAGCAGTTGCTCAGCACACTGGCCACAGCCAGGCAGCCGTTAATGGTGTCGTTGACGCCATCTTCGCCGTGGTGTCCAAAGAAGTTGCCAAGGGCAACAAGGTCACCATCCCCGGTTGGGTTTCCTTCGAGCGCACTCACCGTGCCGCTCGTGCGGGCCGTAACCCCCAGACCGGTGCGACGATTCAGATCGCCGCATCCAAGAGCGTCAAGGTCTCTGCTGGTAGCAAGCTGAAGGCTTCTGTCAAGTAGTCACCTGAACTATCGATATCGGGGGCAGCCTTAGGGCTGCCCCCGATTCGTTTTTCCAGGCTGAGGAATCTGGGGCTCGCCTAAGCTTTGGTCGTGAAGACTCGCGTGCCGATCGCCCTCGCAGGAGCCTCTGCTCTGCTCGTTCTTGGCGGCGGGCTCGCGCTATTCGTAGGACTCGTCGTCGGAGGCGGCGCAGAGCCTCTCATTCTGGTCGACCCCGGTGAGGCTGTGAGATATGGTCTCCCCGTTGCGAAGGGACTGGTGAACTTCGGGGCCGCGTTAGCCATCGGGAGCTTGCTGGTGGCGGCCTTTGCGCTGAGTGCCACAACACCGGCCTTCGACACCGCACTGCTTGTTGCTGCCGTGGGTGGCGCTCTCTGGACGGTGTCTGCTGGTGTGACCGGGTTCGTGACCTTTCTTGCGGTCTATCTGGAGCCGATATCACCAAGCAAAGAGTTTGGTGATGTGTTGTGGTTGTTTATGACCGAGACTGACGTTGGCCTGGCCTGGTTGATCACGACCGGCATGGCAGCGACGGTGAGCGTAATGGCGCTCATGGTCCG
>WLEA01000123.1 GCA_009704535.1 Actinomycetota bacterium | reverse complement strand
TCACCAGGTCGCGCACAAGGCGTCCCTTGACTGCTTTGTTGTGATGCCCGATGGCAACCCTCGAGCCCACAGAGCCCTCTTTCACGAGCGATACGATTACGCCCCGGCCCTCTGGCAACGGAGACAGGCTGCGATACCCCTCGCTGCGAAGATCGAGAACGAACTCATCGACTGACGCCCACAACTCGGAGGCCACAGGCCCCCACACGCTCCCAGGCTTTCCCCCGGGAAGGGCGGAGTCGAAGGACAGACGATACGCCGGAATCCGGTCGCTAGCGCGAATCAGTCCAAACAGTGCTGAAAAAATGGCAATGCTCGACAGGGCGCGCTCCCTCGAGGCGCCATCGAGGGTGTCGAAGCCAAAAGCGTCATAGAGCACGCCTGTGTATCGAGAAAGCGCTCGCATCACCGGTGCCTCCCACAGCCCACGGTTGCGCTGCAGTTCACTCAGGCCCTTAGGGCCTAACTTCAAGGCCCGCAGCGACGCTGCGGGGTTGCCGGCAAGAGCAACCAGTTCATCGGCCAACTTCTGCCGAAGTGGTGTCTGAACCAGGAAGCTCAGAGACCCCAGGTCCAGGTGTGACCCCTCATCCCCTCCCGAAACCTTGGTCTCTGAGGGAGGCAGAAGGATCATCATGGGCTAAATAATCTCTGCCAGTCCGGCAACGATGGTCACCTGGTTGTTATCCACGGAGAGGAATCCGTCCTCTGCCTTAGCCGTGACTTTCTCGCCGCTTGGGGTCGTGATGCGGACTTCACCCGCCGCGAGAACGCCGAGCGTTGGCTCGTGCCCCGCGAGAATCCCAATTTCCCCCTCGGTGGTGCGGGCGACGACCATGGTGGCCTCACCCGACCACACCTCAGCGGTGGCGGAGACCACCGTGACCTGAAGGATGCCAGCCACTATTAGCCGTTCTCCTTCTGAATCTTTGCCCACTTCTCTTCCACGTCCGAGATGGGGCCCACGTTGAAGAAGGCCTGCTCGGCGACGTGGTCAAACTCACCGCGAGCAATGGCATCGAAGGATTCAATGGTCTCTTTCAGCGGAACCGTGGAACCCTCCACGCCGGTGAACTTCTTGGCCATGTAGGTGTTCTGGGAGAGGAACTGCTGGATACGACGTGCTCTCGATACCGTGATCCTGTCTTCTTCGCTGAGTTCGTCAACACCGAGGATTGCGATGATTTCCTGGAGTTCTTTGTTCTTCTGCAGGATCTGCTTCACGGTCGTGGCCACACGGTAGTGGTCGTTGCCGATATAGAGCGGGTCGAGGATACGGCTGGTGGAAGTCAGTGGGTCCACAGCGGGATAGAGACCCTTGGCCGCGATGTCGCGGCTCAGCTCCGTGGTTGCATCCAAGTGCGCGAACGTGGTCGCAGGCGCCGGGTCGGTGTAGTCATCAGCTGGCACATAAATGGCCTGCAACGACGTGATCGAGTGACCTCTGGTTGAAGTGATGCGCTCCTGGAGCACACCCATCTCATCGGCGAGGTTTGGCTGGTAACCCACGGCGGAGGGCATACGACCCAGAAGCGTCGAGACCTCGGAACCGGCCTGGGTGAAGCGGAAGATGTTGTCGATGAAGAGCAACACGTCCTGGTTCTGAACATCGCGGAAGTACTCTGCCATAGTCAGAGCTGACAGAGCCACGCGCAGACGGGTTCCGGGCGGCTCATCCATCTGTCCAAAGACGAGTGCAGTCTTGTCGAAGACGCCGGCTTCTTCCATTTCGTGGATGAGGTCGTTGCCCTCACGGGTGCGCTCACCAACACCGGCAAACACCGACACACCACCGTGGTCTTGCGCAACGCGCTGAATCATCTCCTGGATAAGAACCGTCTTTCCCACACCGGCACCACCGAAGAGGCCGATCTTTCCACCCAACACGTAAGGGGTGAGCAGGTCAATGACCTTGATGCCGGTTTCGAAGAGCTGCGTCTTCGACTCAAGCTGGTCGAAGGGGGGCGGCTCGCGGTGGATGCTCCAACGCTCAACACCCTCAAGCTTGTCATCGGAGTTCAACACCTCGCCGAGAACGTTGAACACCTTGCCCTTGGTGGCATCGCCGACCGGAACCGTGATGGGACCCCCGGTGTCGCGCACTTCCTGCCCACGAACGAGACCGTCGGTGGGCTTCAAAGCGATAGCACGGACCAGGTCATCACCAAGGTGCTGGGCAACTTCAAGAGTCAACACAATGGACTCGCCACCCATGGTGATGGTGGTCTGCAGCGCGTTATAGATCTCGGGGATTGAGTCGTGAGGAAACTCGACGTCAACAACGGGACCGGTAACGCGGGCAACTCGCCCCGTGGCAGTTGCTTTCTTGGTGGCAGTCTTGCTCATATCGTCTTCTCTTTCTTTACTTCGCCGAAGCGAGGGCGTCGGCGCCGCCCACGATTTCGGAAATCTGTTGGGTTATCTCAGCTTGGCGAGCGTTGTTCGCCAAGCTGGTGTAGGTGCGGATGAGCTTGTCGGCGTTGTCGCTGGCCGACTTCATGGCCTTCTGACGAGCGGCGTGCTCGGCAGCAGCGGATTGGAGCATTGCCGCGAAGATTCTGTTCTCGATATACACCGGCAAGAGTGCATTGAGAACATCGTCGGCCTCGGGCTCAAACTCATACAGCGGGAACACTTCGGTGTTTCCAGGTTCTTCAACGCCCTCGACCACTTCAAGCGGCAGAACACGCACGACCTCGGGGGTTTGGGTGACCAAAGACACGAAACGGTTGTAGACGATGTGGATTTCATCCACTCCGCCCACGTTGGTGTCTTGGATAAAGCGCTCAATCACCGTGTCCGCAATGTCTTTAGCGGTTTCAAACTCGGGCTGGTCAGTGTTGCCCATCCAGGACTTCTCGACCGGACGCTGACGGAAAGCAAAGTTTTGAACAGCTTTGCGCCCGATAACGTAGTTCACGACCTCTTTGCCCTCATCTTCCAGGCGAGTGCGAAGCTCACCCGCTTCACGAAGCACCTGAGCGCTGAAAGCACCCGCTAGACCACGGTCGGAGGTGAATATCACCATGGCGGCGCGCTGAGGGTTCGCCGCTTCGGTGAGTAAGGGGTGGTCGATGTTGGAATAGGTCGCCACTGCCGAAACAGCACGGGTCACAGCGCGCGAGTACGGCGCGGCCGCCCTCATGCGACTTTGCGCCTTCTGAATACGCGAGGCGGAGATCAACTCCATTGCCCGCGTAATCTTCTTGGTCGTACTGGCAGAACGAATCTTCTGCCTATACACCCGAAGTTGCGCGCCCATAGTTGCCTAGTCCTTTAGCTCAGTGTC
>WLEA01000122.1 GCA_009704535.1 Actinomycetota bacterium | reverse complement strand
TTGGCGCTGAGTTTCCCGATGTGAGCGTTGACTACCTCCACATCGATGCCACCATGATTTTCATGGTGAGCGATCCCGCTCGGTTTGATGTGATTGTGACCGACAACCTCTTTGGCGACATCATTACCGATCTGGCCGGTGCTGTTGGTGGCGGTATCGGCACAGCGGCTTCAGCCAACTTGAACACCGCTGGTACCTTCCCCAGCATGTTTGAGCCAGTTCATGGCTCGGCTCCAGACATTGCGGGACAAGGTATTGCCGACCCAACCGCAGCGATTATGTCGATGGTGCTTCTGTTGGAGCACCATGGCCTGGGAGTTGAGGCAGCCAAGCTCCAGGACGCAATTGTTCAGGACGTTTCCTCCAGGGCCGGAGCGAGCCCAGCCCGCTCGACTGCTGAGATTGGTGCAGCCATCAGAGCTTTGCTTTGAACCGCCCTAGTGCGTGCCCTGGGCACGCGGTAGGCTGTGGCTACTTCGTGAACCGCGCTAAAGGGGCTTCCTCGTAATGACAATTCCTCTACAGATGGCCAATAAAGACTTGGTTTTCCAGGTGACCCCCAATCCATCGCCTATGCCTGCAGATAAGCGCCAAGAAGTGCTGGATAAGCCAGTCTTTGGCACGGTGTTCACTGACCACATGGTAGATATTTGCTGGTCGGAAACCGGCGGTTGGCACCGCCCACGTGTTCAGCCCTACGGCCCAATTCCCCTTGACCCCGCAGCAGCCGTGTTGCACTACGGCCAGGAAATCTTTGAGGGCATGAAGGCCTACCGTCACAGCGACGGTTCAATCTGGACGTTCCGTCCAGAAGCAAACGCCCTGCGCATGCAGCGCTCCGCTGCGCGCATGGCGATGCCGGAGTTGCCGGTCGACTACTTCATCAAATCGCTTCAGGAATTGATTGCTGTTGACGGGGACTGGGTTCCGAGTGCCCCTGAGACCTGTCTCTACATCCGGCCCTTCATGTTTGCCAAAGAGGCCTTCTTGGGTGTTCGACCGGCCAAGAAGATTGCCTTCTACGTGATTGCAAGCCCTGTTGGCCCCTACTTCGGTGGCAATGCGAAGCCAGTGTCGATTTGGCTCTCCACCAACTACACCCGTGCTGGCCGTGGCGGCACGGGTGCGGCTAAGGCCGGCGGCAACTATGCCGCCTCACTTCTTGCCCAGAGCGAAGCAGCCGAACAAGGTTGCCAGCAGGTGCTCTTCTTGGATTCGGTTGAGGGCAAGTACCTCGAAGAGCTCGGTGGCATGAACGTGGTCCTCGTCTACAAGGACGGCACGCTGGTGACACCGGCTAGTGACACCATCCTTTCTGGCATCACGAGAGATTCTGTATTGGCTTTGGCTGAAGCGCGCGGCCACAAGGTGGAGCGTCGCCAGGTCAGTATTGAGGAATGGCGCAAGGGCTTTGACTCTGGCGACATTGTTGAGGCGTTTGCGTGTGGGACTGCAGCCACAGTTGTGCCAATTGGGCAACTCAAGGCTCCAGATTTCACCATCGGTTCTGCTGATGCTCCAGCGGGTGAGGTCACGATGTCGCTTCGTAACGAGCTCATTGATATTCAGTACGGCCGTCGTCCAGACGACCACGGCTGGATGTTCCGCCTTGACGCCTAAGGCTCCGGTCTAACTAGTTTGAGGGCTTGGAGACAATCCAACGCTCAAAGCCGTTGAATTCGTCGGTAACGCCTTCGAGCTTGGCGGTCGTGCCCTCGAAGAATTCATCTACTGCGATGCGTGCGCCAGGGAACTTGAGTGAGTAGTACTCATCGAGGTAGATGATTCCACCCGGTGACAGGCGCGGCCAGATATAGTCAAGCGAAGTGAGGTAGCTGCCATAGAGATCGCAGTCCAAGATTGCGGCAGCAATTGTGTCGGGTCCAGAGGCGGTGTCTGTCATGGTTTCTTCAAATGGGCCAGCAATGAGCGAAATGTTGGAGAGGCCCATATAGTTCGCAAGGCTTTCGATGGATTCTTTGCTTGTCTCTTCAAATGAGCCCGAGGAGGACACCGTGGAGAAGTCCAGCTTCTCAATGTTCTTGAGATAGCGCAGGTGAGCCAGGTTTTTCTGCACCCGAGTGAGGTAATCGGGGCTGATGCGTCCCTCGGAGGCCAAGTCGTCAAACCGAGACAGATCATCTTCGGGAACACTTACCGGGGGAAATCCTGAGAACGTGTCGTACCCAAACAGCGTCTTGTCCGGTGCAACCTGGTTCAGAACATATCCAGCGGCAAGCAGGGACTTGCCCTGAAAAACGCCCGCTTCCACAACGTCGCCAGGGATGTCGGCAATCTTGTTCCACAGGAAGTCAAACCAGAACTGCAGGTGGCCCAGTCGCAAAGGGTTGTAGATTCGGAGGACATCAAATTCCCATGATTCGAGTTTCATGTGTCCTCTGTCCTCGTTTCTTTGGGTTGCGATTGCGCAAATGTTCGTGGAGCCCGCTTCAACCCTAACGGAGTGTTCCAGCTGGCGGAATTAAGGGGTGAATGAAGGTGCGCGCGAAACATGCCAGCCCAGTGTTACCTATTGGTGCCGCCTTGGGTGGTGTCGTTGTAGGGGTTGTTGCTGTTCTCTATCACTCGGCTTTTGCTCCATTTGGGACCGTGGCTGTCGTCGGAATGATTATTGCCTTTGCAGTTGGTCTGCGCCTCATTGCACGGACGCGGTGGCTCGCGCTGCTCGGGGTAGCAGTGGTATTCACTGTTGTGGTCCTTCTAGCCGGCACAGATAACCAAGGGTCAGTTTTGGTCATGGGTGATGCCGCAGGCCTGACGTTTCTCGGCTTCAGCACATTGGGCGCGACGGTGGCACTCGCGTGGCCGAAGTTTTCTGCCAGGCCCACAAGTTACGATAGACAGGCTGGCATTCCTGAAAGGACCCTTCCACAGTGACGTATGTAATCGCTTTGCCCTGTGTTGATGTGAAAGACCGGGCATGCATTGATGAATGTCCCGTGGACTGCATCTACGAGGGCGATCGGATGCTCTACATTCACCCCGATGAATGCGTTGACTGTGGCGCCTGTGAACCGGTCTGCCCGGTTGAGGCCATCTACTACGAAGATGATGTTCCAGAGCAGTGGGCCGAGTACTACACCGCAAACGTTGAGTTCTTCAATGAGGTCGGGTCCCCCGGGGGTGCCGCCAAGGTGGGCGTGATCCACAACGATCACTCCATTGTGGCCGCTCTGCCGCCACAGAGCTAGAGTTCATGGCCTTCTCGCTGCCTGATTTCCCCTGGGATTCGCTTGAGCCCTTCAAGAGGCAGGCAGCAGCCCATCCAGAGGGTCTCATTGACCTCTCCGTGGGCTCACCGGTTGACGACGCTCCAGTCATTGCCCAGGAGGCCCTGTCTCGGGCAGGCAATGCCCCCTCTTAC
>WLEA01000121.1 GCA_009704535.1 Actinomycetota bacterium | reverse complement strand
TGGTGCGAGGGATGGGGTATTACACCTCCTCCATCGTCGAGATCGCCCACCCCAACATGGGAATTTCTCTCGGCGGTGGCGGGCGCTATGACGGCATGATTGGTCGGTTCTTGGGAACCGACGTGCCAGCGTTTGGTTTGTCGTTGGGCTTTGAGAGACTGATCGACGTTGTGCCCATGGATTCCACCGGCTACCCCGACCGGGTTGCCCTGCTCTACGACACGGAGAACCCGGGGGAGCACCTGGCGAAGCTCAAGATTCAGTTGGTTGACACCGGTCACACCGTGCGCTTGGTGCCAAAGTCCAAGAATCTTCGGCCGGTCTATCAGCAGTTGGTCGCCGATGGCTTCTCTCGGGTGGCCGAGGTGACCAGCGACATTTCCGAGAGTGGAAGCCTTGCCTGGCGCGAGTTATCGGGTGGCAACTAAACCCGGTCTTTAGCCACAAAGTAAGATAAAAGCGAGCCTGTCTCCAGGCGAGCACCAGGAACTAGAAGAGGAGCCCTTGTGGCCGCGATTGAAGCCGTAACTGCCCGCGAAATTCTTGACTCGAGGGGTAACCCGACTGTCGAGGTCGACGTTCTTCTCGAAGATGGCACGGTGTCCCGTGCCGCTGTTCCCTCGGGCGCTTCCACGGGTGCCTTTGAAGCCTATGAACTGCGCGATGGTGATAAGCGCCGCTATATGGGCAAGGGTGTCCAGAAAGCCGTGGCTGCCGTTGTAGATGTTTTGGGACCCGCCATCGAAGGCTTCGACGCCGCTGAACAGCGCGCCGTTGACGACGCGCTTCGCGAGGCAGATGGAACCAAAAACAAGGAGAAGCTTGGTGCTAACGCGATCTTGGGTGTGTCCCTCGCGGTAGCGAAGGCCGCGGCTGAATCCGCTGATCTTCCGCTCTTCCAGTACGTCGGAGGCGCGATGGCGCATGTGCTTCCCGTGCCGATGATGAATGTCATTAACGGTGGCGCTCACGCCGACACCGCCGTGGATATTCAAGAGTTCATGGTGTTGCCGATTGGTGCCAGCAACTTCCGCGAAGCGCTGCGAATGGGTACCGAGACTTACCACGCTCTGAAGTCAGAGCTCAAGAAAGCTGGCATGCAGACCGGCCTGGGCGATGAGGGCGGGTTCGCTCCCGAGCTCTCCAGCAACCGCGCTGCTCTTGACTTCCTGATGAGTGCGATTAGCCAGGCTGGCTTTACACCGGGCAAGGACATCGCGCTTGGGCTCGATGTCGCTGCGACAGAAATGTTTAGTGGTGGCAGCTACATGTTTGAGGGATCCAAGCGGGACTCTGGTTTCATGGCTGACTACTACGCCGAGCTTGTCGCCAGTTACCCGCTGGTGACCATCGAAGATCCACTCGATGAGAACGACTGGGATGGCTGGGTGTCACTCACCCAGGCGATTGGCGACAAGGTCCAGCTGGTTGGTGATGACCTCTTTGTGACTAACCCCACTCGTCTTGCCACCGGTATCGAGAAGGGCGCAGCCAACTCGCTGCTCGTGAAGGTCAACCAGATCGGCACCCTCAGCGAGACGATGGACGCTGTGGCTATGGCTCACTCCAACAGCTACAGCGCTGTTCTCTCTCACCGCTCCGGTGAGACTGAAGACACCACCATTGCCGATCTCGCTGTGGCAACAAACTGTGGGCAGATCAAGACCGGTGCTCCGGCGCGAAGTGAGCGGGTGGCCAAATACAACCAGCTTCTGCGCATTGAGGAAGAACTCGACAGCGCAGCCCGCTACGCCGGCGCCCAAGCGTTCCCGCGCTTTCACTAAAGGCACGCGCGCCCTCGGGAAAGGGCAAGCCGCGCTGTTTAGACTGACTGGGTGAGTACTGCACAGCCGCCCAAGCAGCCAGCCCGCACAGCGGTCGCTTCGCTCTTGTCGTCGTTGCAGTCATCGGGCTTTATTGTCACAATCCTTGCCTTGCTCGTCGCCGGTGTGGTAATTCTGGCGCCGTCTCTGCGCATTTTGGCTGAGCAACAGCAAGAAATCGCCCAGTTGAGAGATGAACTGGAGCAGACGCAGCAAGAGGTCTTCGACCTCGAGGAACAGCGTGAGCGCTGGAAGGACCCAAGTTTTGTCGAGACGCAAGCACGGGAGCGGCTGATGTTTGTCTACCCCGGGGACATCACCTATCTGGTGATTGATGATCTTGAGGATGACGGCGACGAAGCAGATACGGTGATTTCCGAATCCATCGTGGCGGCCGAAACAGACTGGCGTGAAGCGCTCCTGGCTTCCTACCTGGTTGCGGCCACCACCTCCCGCGCGCCGGTGGCTCAGGATGAGGGCGTGCCAGAGGGCATTCCGAGTCCGGAAGACACCACTGGCGATAGCAATGAACCCGGCGACATCAGTGGCGAACCAGCCCAGTGAAGTCTCTTGGTGAGCCACCCACGTCCCACGACATCGACGTCGTGAGCGGACAGCTTGGCCGTCCAGCCAGGGACATCGTGGGGATTTCAGCCCGGTGCGTGTGTGGAAATCCGGTGGTCGTTGTCACGACACCCCGCTTAGGGGATGGAACTCCGTTTCCCACCCTGTACTACTTGACCCAACCGGAGGCCACCAGGGCGGCCTCACGACTTGAGGCTGCAGGTCGAATGGCCGACTACCAAGCGCGCCTTGGCGACGATGCCGAGGCTACCGAGGCCTACCGTCTGGCGCACGAGTCCTTCATTCGAACCCGCGAATCGATCGACCTCGTCGACGAGATCGCGGGAATTTCGGCTGGTGGAATGCCGGACAGAGTGAAATGTTTGCATTCGTTGATGGCGCATTCGCTCTCGGTTGGCTCTGGTGTGAACCCGGTCGGGGATTGGGCGCTTGCCGACACGCACTGGAGCCTGGAGCACTGCCAGTGCTAACGCGGAGAGTGCTGGGGCGAGGCGCTCTGTTGGTCGCCCTGCTTGTGGCCATCCCGCTCGTTGCGCCAGTGCCCGTGGCCTACGCCGACCAGGTTCGCGACCGCCAGTATTGGATTGCCGATTATGGAATTGATCGTGCATGGGGCGTCACCAGAGGTGCTGGTGTTCGTATCGCCATCATTGACACTGGCATAGATGGTTCTCATCAGGACCTTCTCGGAGCCGTGGTGGCGGGCACTGATGTGTCTGGACTCGGATCTGCTGATGGGCAGACTCCGTTAGGGTCCGATCGTCGGCACGGGACCATGGTGGCCTCGCTCGCGGCTGGGCGGGGAAACAATGGAACCGACGGTGTTATTGGAAGCGCCCCCGAAGCCCAGCTTCTCAGTGTTTCGATGACCTTTAGTGGAGGGGACGTTTCCCCCGATGACCAAATCGCCCAGGCTGTGCGATGGGCGGTCGACAATGGTGCTGATGTCATCTCACTGTCTTTGACCAGGAACACCAGGGATTGGCCCGAGAGCTGGGACCGCGCATTCAGCTATGCCGCTGCCAACGACGTCGTAGTGGTTGCCGCTGCTGGAAACCGGGGCAG
>WLEA01000120.1 GCA_009704535.1 Actinomycetota bacterium | reverse complement strand
GGTAAGCACCCCGACCACAGTGTGGGTACTCTCATGAAGGGCCCGCAAGGTGGGAACCGCCGCATCAGGGCTACCGGCAAAGAGGACCTTCATCCCAGTGAGCCTATCCATCCGGGCACCCTCTGGTTACTCAGACCCGGCAAACTCGTCGAGCTGCCCGGTGTCATCGACAACGATGCGAACCCGGTCGGGAACACCCCGGCGTTGGCGGGAAATGTGGCCGAGGTGGACTGCCCGCAGTTCAGCCGTCACTCGGTCACCAATCGCGTAAGGGAATCGAATGATGATGCGGCCGCCTCCTTCGCCCATCGTGACGGGACCGAGCACGTCCACCGAGGCGTCGAGGGACGAAATGCGCGAAGCAATCTCCGTAAGTGCAGCAGACGGACCACTCACGCTAGCCAACCGGATGCTCGGTGGCAGGCGCAGGGCTTCCCGCTCCCGCAGTTCAGCGCTCATCAGAGGCCCGTACTTGCCTGAGGCAACAGCTAATGCCGGCTGGCCCTCGACCTCGGTGAGATAGACGGTGCCCTCCGGGCGCACGAGAGAGAGAGCATGCTCCCAGTGCGACAGCGTGTCCTCAAGCGCCCCGATACTTTCTCTCGAGAGCATTGCTTGACCGTCCAGAAGCAGTGCAGCGCGATATCCCCCAACAGCGAGGGGTTCCGAGCCCCTCGTCGCCACAACAATCGCAGGGCTATCGGAAACGGTGTGGACCCTGTGTTGTCCATCAGATTGGATGACGGGAACTTTGGGGAACGCTTTGCCAAAGTCGCTGACTGTGCGGCCGATTCCCTGTCCTCGGGGCACCATGACGCTGTGATTGCACGCTTCACAGCGCCACCTCGCGTACAGAGTCGCGCACCACCCACAAGACGGAGGCGCGCCTTGGGTACCAATTCGGAGAGGGCCGTGGCACCGCGAGCACATTCCTCTCACCCCGCACTGAGCGCACGCAAGCGCAGAGGAGTAACCTGCCCGGAACACTTGCACGAGCACCGGACCTTCCCGCAGCGCCTCCGTCGCACCCTGGTGGGCGATGCCAGGCAAGCGTGCCGGTCGAAGGTCCCGCTCCGCATTGACACTCAGTGCTGTGGGCACAACCTGTGGCCTCTGTGCCTTCCTGGGTTCCACCAGACCGAGGAAACCCATGCTGTGGAGCCGCCAGACGGCGATGCTGGGAGCGAGACCCGCAAAGACAAGCGAGCATTCTGTCTGCTGTTGGCGCACCAGCGCGACATTGCGGGTGTGCGGATAAGGTGCCAGTGGCTCGCGGTGAGCGTCATCAGCATCGTCAAGGACAACGAGAAGGCGCAGGTTCACCACCGGCGCATACACGGCATGCCGGTTTCCGATGACGACCACCGGGTTGCCTGAGAGGCAACGAAGAAACTCGGTGTATCGCTCCGACCCAACTTTGTCGCTATCCCACAGAACAATTCCGTCGTCCGAGATGACCTCCCGCAGGGCCTGATGGTGGGCCTCAAGGTCACGCCAGTCAGGAACAACGATGACGGTGGATCCGCCTGCCGCGAGTGCCCGTGCCGCAAGCTGTGCGACGACGGTTGTCCCCCGAGGTCTGGGCTCTCCAGCAGGGCTGTGGTCAACCCCCCACGGTGTGGTGAGCGCCCACCTGGACCCTGGCGCTACGAGCCCTTCGAGTTCGTCCTCGGGGTACTCGAGAAGACGTTGGATCTCTATCGCTGGCGTCGCAGTGGGCTGGCCAGCAGCACTCCAGAGTTTTTCTGCACGCACGTATCGCGGAGGAATGGCAAGACGCAGGATGTCGGCGGCGTTACCGGCCTGCCGGTCCGCAACAGCGCGGGCCAACCGCCAAATCTCAGGCGCCAGCACAGGCACAGAGGAGACAACATCGCCCAGTGGCACAAGCGCCCCACCGTGGCTCGAGTGCGATGCCACCTCGACTACAAAGCCGGTGGTGTTCTTCTGACTGGATCGAAGCGGAACCTTGACTCGAACCCCCGGTGTGACCACCATCCCCTCCGGAATGCTGTAGTCGAAAAGGCGGTCAAGTTGCGGGAGTCTGCTCTCCAGAACTACCCTCGCGACGCTAGGTTCGGTACTCACAATCCACTAGCTTGGCGCAACTCCTCAGTTCGGTTGAGCCGCTCCCACGGAAAGTCTTGGTCGGTGCGACCAAAGTGACCATACGCAGCCGTTGGCAAATAGGGGGTCGTGAGCAAATCGAGCGCCTCAATGATGGCCTGTGGTCGAAGGTCGAAGACATCGTCGATGGCCTTCTCGATGATGGCGGGATCGACCTTCTCCGTACCAAATGTCTCAACAAAAATACTCACGGGGTGGGCAGTACCAATCGCATAAGACACCTGGATTTCAACTGTGTCCGCAAGTCCCGCCGCGACCACATTCTTTGCAACCCAGCGCAGCGCGTAGGCAGCGGAGCGGTCAACCTTGGTGGGGTCTTTTCCACTAAACGCTCCACCTCCGTGGCGAGCAGCGCCGCCGTAGGTGTCGACAATGATTTTCCGCCCGGTGAGGCCCGCATCGCCGTCAGGACCGCCCGTGACAAAGTCACCCGAGGGGTTGATGAGATAGCGCGTGTGGGACGAATCGAGGCCCAGGGGTTCGATAATCGGATGGATCACGTGCGTCTTAAGATCTGCCTCAATCTGTTCCCTGCTCACTCCTGGGTGATGCTGGGTAGAAATGACGATGGTGTTCAACTCAACGGGCTTCCCACCCTCATAGCCGATAGTCACCTGGGTCTTTCCATCGGGCCGGAGGTAGTCAATGAGTCCGGTTTTGCGAGCGGTCGAGAGACCCTGCGCCAACCGGTGGGCAAGCCACAATGGCATCGGCATCAATGCATCTGTCTCGCGTGTGGCGTAACCGAACATGATTCCTTGGTCACCAGCGCCCAGTGAATCGTAGGGGTCGGTGGAGGAACCCTCCCGCGCTTCGAGAGATTGGTTTACGCCGTGGGCAATATCGGGCGACTGCTGGCCCAGTGAGAGATGCCAGTCAAAACCATCCGCATCGATACCAAACGACTTCTCCGTGTATCCAATGGAGCGCACGAGGTCACGGACGACCTTCTCGACATCCACAATTGCAGACGAGGTGACCTCACCGGCCACGTGAATCATGTTTCCAGCGCTCAGAGACTCGATGGCGCAACGCGACCCTCGATCCCCTGCAAGAAAAGCATCGAGAAGTGCGTCGCTGATTTGGTCGCACATTTTGTCGGGGTGACCTTCGGTCACTGATTCCGAAGAGAAAAAACGCATGAGCCCTGCCTATCGGTCTTGCAGCTCCTCGAAGAGGCGGTCTGCGATGGAAGTTTTCGTTCCTTCGACCAACAATGACTGCGGGCTCGCGTTAAAGAAAATTGTCACTGCCGTTTCGACGTCCCCAAATCCTACCGCCTCACCCACCGTGTTGAGAAGAATGACGTCCGCGTTCTTTGACGCAAGCTTGGCGCGGGCACTAGCCGCTCGCTGTGACGCGTCGGAAGCGGTCTCGGCGGCGAACCCCACGAGGAGCTGGCCGGG
>WLEA01000012.1 GCA_009704535.1 Actinomycetota bacterium | reverse complement strand
TTGAATCCTCGCGCTGAGCGGTCGTAACGCCTAAACAACTCCACCAAAAGCTCACGCCAATCGCGCTACAGGCTCACTAACTGAAAACACTCGTTCCGCCCGGACCGACTAACAAGCCAACGACTATAAAAACTATGCCAAGGAGCGTGTCGCCTTTCACAATTCTGAAAATTCCGGCGACAACAAGTACTACTGCCAGAATCCAAAATAGTTCTAGGGCTTCGTCCAGCTGATCCGTTGCGATTTTCCGGCAGGTGGGGCACAGCGCGCCTAGTTGAGGTGTGACCATGAGCCAGCCTGTCCTCCCTGGTAAGGCTGCAGGAGCGCTTCCAGGTCTTGCCTGCGGACTCTAATTAGTCTGGGTCCGAACCGATAGGCAGTGAGGTCTTCGCGCTAGTGAGGCCCCGAAGAAATCTGCTCCACCTATCAAGAAAAGAGAGTTTCTCTATGAAGGAAAATAACACAACCAGTCCACTGCTGTCTGCAAGCGCGGACCCCTCCCAGCTGTTGCCACTGCAACAAGCGGCAGAGGAGAGCTCCTGCAGCGTTAGCACCCTCCGCAACCTCATAACGCGCGGAGACCTCACTGCCTATCGGTTCGGACCCAGACTAATTAGAGTCCGCAGGCAAGACCTGGAAGCGCTCCTGCAGCCTTACCAGGGAGGACAGCACCCAAGTGCGATGGGGGCCCCGCAGCTCTGCAACACGGAACGCGTGAGGAAAAGACTAGAGCCCCGGTGCCTCAGGACTAATCTTGCATCCACCCGTGCGCTCCGATAGATTGGTCAGACCAACTGGTCTGACCAATCTAGGAGCATACGTGACCACGCGTGGCCGCAACTCCATGGCGCAAAGCATCGAGCATCGGATTCTCGAGGGAATACTGAACCCCGGCGAACCGTTGCCCTCCGAGCGCGATCTCGCGGTGGATTTTGACTTGTCCCGAGCGTCCGTGCGGGAGGTGCTCCGCGAGATGTCCGAAGCCGGATTAGTTGACATCCAGCCCGGGCGCGGCACCTTCGTCACCCGACCAACTCAGCAGCAACCAGCCGCGGGAATCCTGCGCTGGGCAAGACGGGCGGGGGTTACCCCGCGCAACGTTGTCGATGCACGAATCGCTCTGGAGTCAGAAACGGCCGCCAATGCGGCGCTTCGAGCCCGAAGCCAGGAAATTGACTTCCTCCGCACGGTGTTGATCCGCCTGGATAACGAGGCCGACGCACTCCTGGCCTCGCAACTGGACATCGCTTTTCACCTCGGTATCGCTCGGGTTGGGGGCAACCCGGTGAGCGAAATGCTGTTGACAACGCTGGCTCCGCTCACCGCGGACCTCGTCGAGAGCACGATGCGCGATACCAACGTGGTCGAACAGCGCGCAGAAGAACACCGCGCCATCCTGGACGCAATCGCCACGGGCGACGCAGCCCAGTCCCGATTAGCGATGGTCGCCCACCTCGGCACCGGGTCGCAGGTGCTCCCTCACTTCGATCAGCCGCTCGTGCTCATCGGCACCCTCCCTGCGGCGAGTTCGTTGGACACCATCTTGGAGCGCACCGTCAGCGGTGCCTGGCCGAGTAACGTGGATGAACCAGAAGGGTACGCCAGATGATTCGAATTACGTCGGTCTCGACTGCGGTCGTCGAAGCGAACTTCGACTATACGTATGTCTGTATCGAGGCCAGTGACGGAACCAAAGGGTACGGGGAAGGATTTTTTGCCCCCGGGCTCGCCCAATCCATGCGGGAAATTGGAGCTTTGTTGGTCGGGAAAGAGCCCACCAACGTGCGAAGCCTCGTCACAATGATGCGGCTTGCCACTTCGGCCTCCTCCGGCGCCCACGGCGAAGGTGCACTCTTGCACGCCGTCTCAGGTATCGAGACAGCGCTGTGGGATCTCACGGGAAAACTGCTCGGTGTTCCGGTGTGGCAGTTGCTCGGCGGCAAATCCCGCGACACGGTTCCTGTTTACGCCGACCTCCACGCCGGGACGGGGCTGCCGAGCATCGACAACCTGCTGCGAAACCGTACGCCGTTCTGGGCGAGCCAGAGCGGCACGACAGAGACGGGTGACTTCTACTGGCAATCGGGCGATGCCGACGAGCTGGACTTCGAGAGGATCGTCGAAAGGGTCCAAGCCGCCGGCCACGCGGGATATCGAATGGTAAAGCTCGACATGGACGTCTTCGAGCACCCTCGAGACGCCGAAGACCAGACGCTCGGGACCGACCAAATCTCGGAGATTGCCGCGCAGGCCATCGAGTTGCGCGCCCGGGTCAGTCCCGAAGTCGATATCGCCTACGACTGCCACTGGCGCTTCGACATTCCCTCGGCGTCTCGTCTCCATGCCGAACTAAGCCCCGCAAGGCCATACTGGCTCGAAGACCCGGTCAACCCCACCCCAGAGGGTCTCGCCCGGGTCGCGAGAGCCGGATCAATCCCAATCGCATCCGCGGAAAATGCCTACTCGCTCGAGGGCGTGAGCCACCTCGCCCGTGACGGTGGACTGGACATCGCCACCCCGGATATCCAGAAGGTCGGCGGTCTACTCGAGGGCCTCACGATAGCCGAGTGGACGCACCGCAACGGAATCGGGTTCGCCCCGCACTGCATCGCGAGCCCGCTCGGATTCGCCGCCGCAGTGCACGTCATGGCCGCCGCGCCGAGCGTGCGCTTCCTCGAATTCCACGGCAGCGACTTGCCCTTCTGGTCCGAGTTGGTGACCGCACCCGTGATTGTCGAGGGTAGTGCGCCAGTGCCGAGCGGGCCCGGCCTCGGCGTCGAACTCGACCTCGAGGTGGCCAAGCGCTACGCCTCCCCCCACGAGCCATTCTTCACCGAGCGTGCGCCTCGGGCAGGGGCGTAGCGCGATGGCGCTCGGAGTAGGGGTCATCGGATGTGGAGCGATGGGCCGAATCCACCTTCGCAACCTGCTCGCCCGGCCCGCCGACATCCGCGTGGTAGGCGTGTGTGACCCGCGCCCCGACCAAATCGCGGCGATCGGGCTCCCGGCGGAGGTGGCCGTGTTCCCCGACTCCCGGGAATTGCTCGGCCACCCCGAAATTGGCCTCGTAGTCGTTGCCTCCCCCGCGTCGCTCCACTCCTCGGATGTAGTGAGCGCGCTGGAGGCTGGCAAGCTTGTCTACTGCGAGAAGCCTTTAGTGACCTCGATGGAGGACCATCGCCGCATTACCGCGCTCGAGACACATCACGGCCGGGCAATGGTCTGGGTGGGCTTCATGCGCCGGTTCGATCCGGCGTTTCAGGCACTCAAAGCAGACCTCGACTCAGGTGCGATCGGTCCGATCTCGCACGGGATCCTCAGTCACCGAAATCCCAGCGTCCCTGAGTCCTTTACCGATGCCGACTACATGCTGGAGACCTTCATTCACGAATTCGACGCCCTGAGGTGGTTGCTCGACGTCGAGATTGAGACCATCACGGTCGGCGGCAAGCGCCGCACAAACTCGGGGTTGATGGACCCGCAGTTCGTGACGCTGACGACCAATGGGGGCCAACGCGTGATGATCGATGGCCACATCACTAACGGCTACGGGTACGACATTCGGTGCGAACTAGTCGGAGAGCGCGGCTCCAGGAGCCTTGTCGACTATGCAGAAGAGACCGGAATCTCGGCCGCGCCGCACGCAACTTGGGCGACACGCTTCTCGGGGGCATATCGGACTGCAATCGATGCGTGTATCGATGACGTCCTCGCCCAGAGGCACACAGGAGTCACTTCCCGAGAGGCCGAGCGCGCCCTCGCCGTCGCATTGTCGGGAATCGAAGCGCAGAGGACTGGACGGACCGTTTCGGTCGGCGTGGGCTAGGCGCTGTGGCTCGCCACGTGGGGAGCGACTTCGAGGCCCATTCTGGCTTGGTCGAGGTGTCTGGCCATCGCCTCGGCAGCCCATTCGGGCTCGCGCGCAACGATGGCGTCGAGGACTTCAGCGTGGGCGTGAATGAGCTCTTGGAGGTTCCGGCCCGCGCCCACCCAACCCGACCACGCCCGCTTGCGCAACTCGATCAAAAGCGGGCTGATCCCTTCCAGGCTCATGATGATGAAGTCGTTGCGGGAAATCCGCGCGACTTCGCTATGGAAGGCCTGGTCTGCCTCGTGAAGAAGCGACATGTCGGTCACCGAAACGATCGCGTCGAGGCGCTTCTTCAACGCGATATTGTCTTCGACCGTAGCGCGCTGGGCCGCGAGCCGCGCGGCCCCGATCTCAATCGTGACCCGGAATTCCTGAAGCTGGTCAAATTGGGCGCCAGCGAGAGCGAAGCGAAGCCGGACCATCCGCTCGAACTGGTCGGAGTCCGGGAAAGAGATCTCGGTGTCTTTTCCTTGGCGCCTGATGAGCAGGCCTTGGCCGGCAAGCTCGGCAATCGCTTCGCGCACGACTGTTCGGCTCACGTCGAGCTGCTCCGCGAGTTCCGCCGTCGAAGGCAAACTGTCCCCAGCGGAGAGCTGACGCGTCTCGATGAGGCTGATCAACTCATCGACCGTCGCGCCGACGAGAGTCGTCCTTCGAACCACCATGGAGAGTCCCTTCCTTCCGCCCACACTAAATCAGAGAACACCAAAAGTGGCGTAAGCGTCCGTCGAGGACATCCCGGACCGGATTGCATCCTTCGTTACTGATTCGGCCACCAGTTTTTGCCGGGCCTCCTCGATAACCTGTTCCGCGATGTCCTGGGGGATAATGAGCACCCCGTCGATGTCGCCAAAGACAATGTCTCCCGGAGCCACGCGGACAGCGCCGATTGTGACCGAGCAGCGGAAATCGACCACGCTGGCGCGGGCTCCCGCGTCTTGGGCATAGGAACCTCGGCTAAACACCGGCCAATCTTCCCGTAGCACCTGGTTGGTGTCCCGGTGAAAGCCATCAATTACAGCGCCGTTGGCTCCGCGCGCTTTCGCCGTCACGGTGAGGATCTCTCCCCACCCCGCGCAGCGAAGGCTTCCACCGGTGAGGACATAGACCTCGCCGGGGCGCAAATCATCGAGAGCCTCAGTAAGAAGCCCGAAGGGTTTCTCCGGAATCCCCTCCACGTCTTCGACAAGTACAGGCATCGCCCGGCCGCAGACCACCATCGACTCGCGAAGGCCCTGGATCGGCTGCGGGAGGAACTGGTGAGTCCGGCCATGCGCATCGAGAATGTCGCCGACGACCGCAGTGTTGAGCTGGGTCGCGCAGACCTGGACGAGATGGTCCTGCTCATTCTCGATTGCTTTCACGATGACTCCTTGAGTTCCTGTGAGACCCGCCAGCGGGGCTGGGGATTGGCGACCATGTAGCCACCAACACCCCAGCCCCGCCGCGGTACTGCCCGGGTCAGACCCTATCGAGCCGCCACTTCTTTGGCGAGCTCGAAGGCTTCTTCAGGCGTGAGTTGACCCTGGAGCAAACCACTCCAGAGAGTTCCCACCAGAAGTGTTCCTTCTGTGTCGGAGGGCAAAGGCAGACCGGTCTGAGCCGCCTCACCATAGGCGAGGACCTGGTCGGACGCTCCGCCACCGGCGAGCACATCGGCACGGGCCGGGATGCTACCTACGCTGAGACGGAATTCACCGTGCTCCTTGGACATGAAGGTCTTGGCGATGAATTCCCATGCCAATGCCTTGTTGGTGGTGAAGGCACCAACAGCCTCACCCTGTCCACCAAGGTAGACGTTTCCAGCTCCGCCTGGACCGGAAACCATCGGAGTGACGCCCCATTCGAAGGAGTCACCGATTGCCTCGGTCGCGGGAGAAAGCTGCCAGTTTCCACCAAGGTAGAACAGAGTCTCACCTTCGAAGAACTTAGCGTCGCCACCACCCTGGTCAAGACCAAGACGTCCTGCTTCAATCCAGCCGCTCTCACGCCAGCTCACGAGGCGCTCGAACATCTCCAGAACAGCGGGGTTGTCGTAGTCCGTGTAGTCACCCACACCAAACATCGAGAAGAAGGTACGAGAGTTCCACTCACCAGGAACACCAGGTGTTCCCGCGAACTGGAAGCCGTAGTAGCCAGCCTCAGCACCAGCCTCCATGGCGGCTTCGAGTTCCTCAAGCGTCGTGGGAACACCAAGACCAAGCTCGTCGAGCAGCGTCTTGTTGTACCACAGCGCGTTGTGGTTGACGTAGGAGTTCACACCGTAGATGGAACCATCAACCTTGTGCAAGATGGACTCGGGGAACTGATCCTTGTCCTCGAAGGCTGCCCACTCTTCATCTAGAGGGGCAAGAACACCAGCTTCAGCAAGTGATTTGGTGAAGGCGGGGTTGTACCAGATGATGTCCGGTCCCTCCTCGGTGACCGCGGTTCCCGGAAGTCTCGTTCCGTGGAACTGGTCACCTGGAATGTCCTCGAGCTCAAAGGTGACGTTGGGGTAAAGCTCGTTGAACGCCTCCATTTGAGGGTTCAAGTCAGCCAAACCAAACTCACCGTCGTAGTACCAGATGACAAGGTTTGCCTCGATGTCACTGGGGATACCCTCTTGTGCGGAGGTGTCTTCGCTGGGCTCGGGGGCTGGTGCCTCCTCGGCGGGTGCACACCCCGCGGCGACAAGGGCGATCGGTGCCAGAATTCCCAGCGCCGAGAGCCACTTCTTTGCGACCTTCATACTTTCGCCTTTCGTGTAATTGCATTTCGCAAGAGCACAACACATCATCGGTGATCTGTTGCACTACATATCATACAAGTAGAAGAGCAGATATGTCCATTAGTGCGGGATAGCTCTATTCGGGGGTCACCAGCAGCACTCGGTAACCACCGCCTGGCGTGAAATCAGCCTTAATCGGGACAACGAGCGGAACGCGGTCGCCGGTCGCGATGAAGCGCTCCCCAGAGACAACATCGGTGAGCACGAGACTGGTGCGTCCTTCGAAACCGAGTGCGGCAAACGGCAATGCCAGCCTCATCTCGATGTCCCGCGCGTGAGAGTTGGTGACGATGACGAGCGCTTCTTCGCCATTGGTGTGGAGAGCAAAGGGAACGTAGTCGCTCTCCCCACCGCAGGGAATACTCGCAATGGTCACCAACGAAGAGTCCCCGTGAAGCAAGTGCGAATAGTGCTTTCTGATGCCCAGCATGGTCTTCACATCGTGGAGCATCGCTTGTTTCTCGGGCTTATCGAGTTGTGACCAGTCCAGTTGGTTGCCATACAACCAACCACCTTGCTCGCCAGCGCCGAAAAGGCCTTGAGTTAAGGACGGCAAGGGGGTGGGGTCCGCGTTGAACTCCTCGCCTGCAAACATCAGCGGAATCCTGGGTGTCAACAAAGAGCCGTGAGCAATCTTGGCCCTACTGCCTTTGGCATAAAAGTGGTTGCCTGCCAAACACTCCCAGCCGTAGTCGTGACAGCTTGCTTGACCGACACTCAGCCCGCGGGGGATGCCCGCAAGGTCGTCCACGTGAATAATCCGATAAACGTCCCTCGGTGTGTTTTGGAGGTCTTGTTGCGAGAAGTGGTACCGCTCGATTTCTGGGAAGATCACAACTTTCTTTCCGCCGCGTTCTATTCGCTCTCGAATCTCATCCCAGATCGTGGGGTCCACCATGTTTACGTCAATGCGGAATCCATCAATCCCAAACTCAAGGGCATAGCGCTCCCACAGGGATATCCACCACTCGCGAAAACCGGGGTCGTTGTAGTTGTAGTCCGTCATGCCCCACGTCCCGCCGAGAAACCACTCCGGGTGTTCGGTAATCAGGCTGCTGGAATTCACGACTCCGTGCGCAATCACGTCGAGAAAGATTCGGATACCGTGGTCCCTGGCCGCGGCCGTCAACGCTTTCAGGTCATCTTCGCTCCCGAGCACCGGATCAATCCGGTCCGGGCGATCGGCAGCGTATACCGTCCAAATCCCGTAAAAGTGGTGGGTGGACAGATGGTGTCCAGCCATCCAAACTCCATTAACTCCAAGGTCGGCCAAATAAGGCAGGCGCTCCGCCAAACTACGGAAGGTGCCAGACCCGCTGCCATCGCCAGCGCCCTGAGGCGATGTGAAGGCCCGAGGATTCAACTCGTAGATGACTAGGTCCTTCGCCCAAGAGGGAGCAGTGGCTCTCCGCTTTGCGTCTATGCCGGTGGGTGCGGGAAGGGTAAAGTCCACGGGTTCTCCTTGAGGTTGGCAAACTTGTCTACTTATACTATGTGTATGATTCTGCAGACGGAGTATCTCTGCCACGAAGACAAAGGAGCCTGGTCGCGATGATTGCGCTCGATCTAGCTGGTCAGCTCGTCTGCGTGACTGGCGGAGCGGGTTCGATTGGTTTTGCCACCGCGTCGCGCCTCGTAGACGCGGGCGCTTCCGTGCTAGTGCTCGATCGGTCCAAGGAGCAGGTTGACCAGGCTACAGAGTCCCTTCGAAAGAAGGGCGGTCGAGTCCTGGGTGTCGCCCTCGACATTCGACAGAGTGAATCCGTGGGCCAAGCGCTCGAAAAAGCGACGTCTGAATTTGGGTCGCTGGCAGGCCTCGTCAATGCGGCAGGAATACTCCGGACTGGCTCTCTTCGGGACATGCCAGAAGAGCTATGGGAAGAGATTTACTCGGTCAACGTGACCGGAACCTATGTGTGCTCGAAAGCGGCGGTTCCGTACTTGGCTCAGTCTCCTCAGCGCGCCATCGTCAATGTGTCGTCGGTGTCAGCCTTCATCGGCTCGGATGAGGGTTTTGCTTACACCACCACCAAAGGCGCGGTCTTGAGCTTCACATACGGAATCGCCGGCGATCTCGCTCCGCAGGGAATCCGGGTCAACGCGGTGTGCCCGGGCTGGGTATCCGGCGGGTTTACCCAGCAGGCCATGGACGCATCGGACAACCCGGAAGCGCTCGTCGAGATGGCGAGCAAACTGCATTACCTGGAACGAATGGCGACGCCCCAGGATGTGGCGGATGCAATCGTGTGGCTCCTCTCCCCTCTTGCGTCTTTCATCACAGGAACGGCAGTCTTTGTGGACGGCGGCTACATGGTCAAGAGAGGACTGTGACGTGACAAGACAGGAGAGGACACCGTGAGTCAGACGCTGACCGACCGCGCTACTCGACGACTGAATCCCAAGAGGCCACGGAGCAGGGCCGGGCTGCGCATGCCTCGCGTCTACTACGTTCTCCCAGCTACCGTCGTGATCTTCTTCCTCGTGGGCTACCCCATGTTCGAGCTCTTCGTCATGAGCTTCACCTCCGTCACACCCGCCACCCTCATTGCAGGAGGTGAGTGGGTGGGTGTCGACAACTACGTAGCATTGTTTGGCTCGCGCAGTTTTGTCGACATCGCCATCAGAACAGCTGTTTTCGGGCTTGTCGTCTTGCTGATTGGACTTCCCGGCGGTCTTGCAGCAGCTTTGGCGTTGGAGAAGAGAACCAAGCTCTTCGATTTCACCTATGCGCTGATCGTTCTGATGTGGGCACTTCCTCCGATTGTGAATGCGGTCGCCTGGAGGTTCATCCTCTTCAATGACGGAGCGCTCAACGAAATCCTGATGGGAACGGGAGTCCTGAGAGAGCCGATCTTGTGGCTCGTTGATGGTTACCTGCCGTTGTTGAGCGTCTCGTTCGTTGCCGGCTGGGTAGCACTGCCCTTTGCCGCAGTGGTCTTCCGAGCCGCTCTTCTCGATGTACCTAAGGATCAGTTAGAGGCTGCTGAGGTAGACGGCGCTGGCGCTATTCCTCGTTTCTGGAATGTCACCTTCCCCTCGATTAGCCCTACGGTCTATATCCTCTCGATTCTGTTCCTCTCGTGGGCAGTGCGAAGCTTTGACTTTGCGTTTGTCATGACCGGCGGAGGACCGGGCGAGGCCAGCACCACCCTGCCCGTGCTGGGATACATTCGAGCCTTCCAAATCGCCGACTACTCCGGGGGCGCAACAATCGCTGTCGTCACCATTATCGCGGTTCTACTCTTTGCCCTGCCCTACACCCGAAGCCTAGGAAGGCAGTCAGACCGATGACCCGCGGGAATAGAAGAAGCCGGCCTGGTATTGCGTCTTACCTGGTTGCGACACTCATGATTCTTCTTTATGGCTCACCCCTGTTGTTTCTGCTCCTCGGGTCTGGCCAGCCCGCGAACACGCTCCCGAAAGTATCCCCCGGATCAATCGAAGGGTTCTCAATCACCAATTACGTGAACTACTTCGTGGAATACGGAAACGCAGGATCGCTGTGGAACTCGTTCCTCATTGCCTTTGGAACGACGGCCCTGATTATGGTGCTCGCCCTGCCCGCCGCCTATTGGCTCTCCCGTCTGTCGTCGCTCTGGAGTTCGATTCTGCTGCTCATCATTGTCTTCCTTCAGATGCTGCCCATGGCTTCCGTGGTCATCCCGCTCTATAAGGTCCTGGCCATCTGGGGATTGCTGGGCGACCGCCCGGGAGTCATCATTGCTCTCGCCGGGACACTCTTGCCGTGGGTGCTCCTTTTGCTAAGCCCCTACTTTCGAGCTGTGCCCCGAGAGCTCAATGAGGCCTCTGCGGTCGATGGTGCAGGAGGATTCCGTCAGTTCTGGTCAGTGGTGTTGCCGCTGACCAGGAACGGTGCCATCACTATCGGACTCTTGACCTTCATGATTTGCTGGGGTGATTTCATCTACTCAGTAAACTTCCTCGGCAAGAGCTCGATGTATCCGGCAAGCGCGGCCATTCTTGGCTACGTGACCGCCTATAGCGTGGACTGGCCAGGGCTCATGGCCGCCAGTGTGATTACCGCGCTCCCGATTTTGATCATCTTCCTCATTTTCCAGAAACGCCTCATAGCAGGCCTCTCCGCGGGTGCGGTGAAAGGCTAAGCAAAGCGGGTGGGAGAAAGTCGACCCGAGTAATCAAGGTCACAAAAGAACACAGCACCCGCCTCAGGATTCTCGGCGCGCTCCTGGTCGGTATAGCCGTATGACGCAGACGTAACGGCGAGCGTGCCAAGCGTCGGTCCACACCAGGCAATACTCGTCGATTGTGGTGCCGGAACACTCACCGACGTCACCTTCTCTCCGGTTCTTTCAAAACAATCAACCCGTCCCTCACCCCATACAGCGACCCAGAGTCGACCCTGCGCATCGATGGAAACGCCGTCGGGTACCCCGTCAACAGGCACCGCGCGGCCCGTGTCAACCAAACGCTTATCCTCAAGTCGATAACACCGAACCTCGGGGGTAGGTCCATTCACGAACCAAAACTCGTCTTCCCACCAATCCATTCCATTGGGGATGGTGAGACCATCGAGCAACATGTGAGGTGACTCAGTGCGAGTAATCCTCCACAGGCTGGCCGCGCCCTCGGATGCCTCGTAGTCCATGATGCCGACATAGAGTTGGCCGTCGGGTGAGAGCTTCGCATCATTGCAGCGAAAATCCGGCGTCGTTACCGGGAGCGCGGTTACCAGCGAGCGATACCCCTCAGAGACTTCAAAAATTCCGCCACTCTCACAACTGAGAAAACGGTCTCCTCCGACAGGCAGCGCAGCCCCGACATCGCCGTCAGTGTGAATTGTGCTCGTGACCGTCCAACCGGACTCTGACCGGTGGATTCGATAAATGGCTTTGCCGAGAATGTCGACGACGCTGAGCTCCGAGCGCTCAGGATTCCACACCGGGCCCTCACCGAGAATGAGAGAACCAAGAACACGATCTAGCTTTGTCATCGGGCGCTCACAGCCTGGACCAGCGCAGAGATCTCTTTTCGCAGGGACTCGTAATCTGCGATCGACTCCGGGGCCGTAATCCACGAGCCTCCCACAAGCTCGACGAAAGGCAGAGCGAGATACTGCTCAAGGTCTTCAACCCCGACGCCGCCGCTGGGCAGGAAGGACACCTCTGGAGAAACCGCCGCAAGAGCGCGCAGAAAGCCGGGCCCTCCGAGAGATTTCGCGGGAAACACCTTCAGCCTGCGAGCTCCCGCCTGCCTCGCCCGGAACGCTTCGGTCGGGGTGGCGATGCCGGGTACCAGTTCAAGCCCGCGGGATGACGCGTATGCAATAAGGTTCTCGTCCACATGGGGAGCGACTGCGAAGTGCGCCCCAGCTTTTTGCGCCTCGTCCGCGAACGACTCCGTAGTGACGGTGCCCGCCACCACGGTGAGCCCTGTATTGGATCGGATAGCCTCGATCGCGGCGGGAGCTTGGGTGTTGCGAAAGGTCACTTCAACGTGGGTAATGCCCACGTCTTCTAGCATGGAGCCTACGGTCTTGGCGTAGGACGCATCGGGAAAGGTGAAGAGAGGGAGCAGGCGCTGCAACGGGTGTGTGGAAGACTCACCCGTTCCCAACAGACATCCTCCTGAGTGTTGTGCCCGAGTCCTTGAGGAACTCGTCTCGCAGTTCCACACCGTGGCCAGGCCGGTCGTCAAAGACTATCTGGCCCTGCACAATGTCGGGTACTCCGTGTGCCATCTGCGCGTACCAAGTGTGCCAGAACGCACGCGCCACTTCTTGAACCACCGCATTCTGAGAGGCCAAGGAGAGCTGGCCTGCGACCGCTAACGAGGCAGGTCCCGTGCAGTCGTGATAGGCGATATTCATTCCGGCGCCCGCAGAGGCCTCAATCAGGCCAAGCGCATCGGTCACACCACCGCACCATCCAACGTCAACAATCACGGTGTCGACGGCATCGTTGCTAATCAAGGCGGGGTATCCATTTGCTCCGGATCCGGTGTTCTCGCCCACGGCAATCGGACTTCCGCTCACGAGGCGGAGGGCGGCGAGATCATGAACCTTGTCTGCACGGATGGGGTCCTCCACCCAGGTGAGGTCGAAGTGCTCAACTTCCCGCACCAGTCTCATCGCAGCCTCAAGACCCAGCAGTGAATGCAATTCCAGATAGATATCCATGGAATCCCCCACGGCATCTCGAATCTTCTCAAGGACCGAGATGCCGAAGGTGAGATCCAGGTTGGGCCCCCCTCTGGCAGCCTCCGCTGCCAAATCAAAAGGCCACACCTTCATCCCGCGGTAACCGGCCTCTCGCAGTTCGAGGGCGAGTTCGCCAGGGCGATTCAAGAATGCCCAGAGGTCCTCATACGGGGAGGTAGGAGCAGAGGCGGCGTGAATCCCCCAGTTCTCCGACGACTGTCGGGATTGTTGGTTGACATACAGTGCACCTGAGCATGTGTTGTACACCGGCATGCGAGAGGGGGAACCTGGGCGAATGAGAGTCCGAAGCGGCAGGCCAGCCCTCTTTGCGGCGATATCCCAGAGCGCAATATCCAGTGCGGATCGCGCGCGCACTTCTGCACCAGAGCCGGAGTAACCGACATACCCCTGGAGTGTCCTGGCCACTTCCTGTGGAACGGCGAGTGGTTGCTCGCTTGCAAGGAGGGGGAGGTCCACTTCGTGGAGCTGGGCCTCCACGACCCCCGCCCCATAAAAAGTCTCGCCGAGGCCCTGAACGCCATCGGTGTCCGTGACCAGTACCTGGATGACATTCGGTTGCACGGTCGAGCGGATAGTGGTTACGTCAGCGATTTTGGCTCCGGAGGCGTCTCGAACCAGTCGGTCGGCCAGCTCTCCCGGAATGCCCCCCACCTGTGAATTCTTCGATGTATCTGTATGGCTCATACCAACACCGCGGTTTCCAAGCGGACGATGTCGCTCAAGAGAGGAGCGCCCTCCCAGTCGCCAGGCTTTGAGCAAGCGGCCGCCCCGCACAACGTGCCGCGCAAGAGGGCGCGCTCGGGATTTTCATGACGAAGACGCTGCGACAGATATCCAGCGACAAAGGCGTCGCCCGCGCCCACCGTGTCCACAACGTCGACGGGGTGGGCGGGAGCCGAAAGGAATCGATCTCCCACGAGCGCGAGCGCCCCGTCAGACCCGAGCTTCGCAACCACTTCGCCGGGGCCCAAGTCAGAAACGGCAGTCAGCGAATCCTCAATCGAAGAATGCGCGCCGACCAAGATTTCGAGCTCGGACAAGCCACCGAAGACAATGGCAGCATCGGAGGCGAGCGCTAAAAGGGTGCTCCGGGCGTCTTGCCTCGACCACAATTGCGGCCTGTAGTTAATGTCGAAGCTGTAGGGGATCGAATGCATGACCGCATAGTCGACAATTTCATGGGCGGTGTTCCGTGTTGTCTCCGACAGGGCGGGAAAGATTCCGGTGAGGTGAATCCATCGGGCCTGTGAAAGAGCATCTTCCACCTGAGCGGTGAAATCAAGCGCTGATGCGGCAGAACCCGACCGGAAGTAACGCACGACCGGATCCTCGCCCCTGATCGGGATTTTCACCATCAATCCAGTGGGGTTCTCGGAATCGGTCGTCGCCTCCACTCGGACACCCTCCGTCTCGAGTGCTCGAAGAATGGTGTCGCCAAAGATATCGTCGCCGAGAGCGCTCACCCAGGTGGTCTGAATGCCCAAACGCTTTAGCCCGATTGCGACGTTAGTCTCTGCGCCACCCCACCCAAACTCGAAGAGGGTCGTGGAAGAGATGGGTCCTTCACTCATGGCACGGAACATGGCCATGGTCTCGCCAACTGTCACGACATCTTTGTCGGTGCTCACGTGAGAGATCCCCTCGCCGGAGAGCCGACGAGGTGTCGACCCTGACTGATTGGTCTAGATGGTATTACCAGTAAGATGTTCTCACAAGTCGGGCCTGGCGTTGCGTGTGATTACACTTCCAGGAGACGGGAGAAACCTATGCATACGACCCCTTCTACATCACGCGGTATCGCTCTGGTCACCGGGGGAGCAGGCGATATAGGAAGAGAAATCTGTCGGCACCTCGCAATGGACGGTTGGTCGGTAGTCGCCTCCGACATCCTTCCCGCTTCCACGGCCACTCCTCTGCTGGACGCCATCGCGCAGCAGGAGGAATCCAACATTCGCTACATGGTGTGCGATCAAACAAAACCTTCCGAAGTCGCGGCTCTGTTTGAAGAACTGCCCGATGTTTCGCTCGTGGTGATTGCTGCGGGAACGGTGAAGGCTCAACCGTTTCTTGAGGTAGAGAGAGACCAGTGGGATCGTCAGCTCGAGGTCAACCTCACCGGTTCCTTCATGATTGCCCAAGAAGCAGCGCAGACGATGGTGGCCCATGGGACGAAGGGTCACTTGATATTCGTAAGCTCCTGGGTGGCCTCGCACGCATGGCCGGAGATTACTGCCTACACCGTATCCAAGGCAGGCCTGGATCAGCTCATGCGGCAAATCGCGCTGGAACTCGCCCCTAAGGGAATACGAGCCAATTCTGTCGCACCCGGGATTGTGCTGGCGGGTCTCGCGAAAGGACAGTTGGAAACGGAGCCGGAATACGCAAAGAGAGTCGCGACAGCTATTCCCCTCGGCCAGCTACAAACCGCTGCCGATGTTGCTCAGTCCGTAGGGTTTCTTGCCTCGCCAGGCGCATCCACCATGACCGGTTCTATCCTCACGGTCGACGGTGGGTGCTCACTCGGCCAAGTCCGCTAACTCACAGAGGCGATTCAGAGGTAGGCAATCCAAATCCCCAACCCGGCCACCCCAACCCCTAGGGCTTGAATCTTCGAAATTGGCTCTCGTAGGAGGACGAAGCCCAGAAGTGCTGAGAGGGCGGGGGACGCTGCTGCAAAAAGAGCGAGGGTGGCAAGATCGATGCGCTCGAGCGCAAGAATCAAGAACATGTTCCCGAGGCCGTCCATGAGTCCCGCGCCCGCGGCGGCAAACCAGACCCACATCGGAACAGGGTTCTCTCGCTTGTGCTGCGCGCGCAACACGAGAAGGGCAAAAGGCAGGGTGAATAACACGACCCCCAGGCGAACCATAAACAATGGCCACCAGCCGTCGGCCGGCGTCGTGAGGTTCATCAGAATTGAAAAGGAACCTCCGATGACCCCGGCGGCGAGAGCAATGCTTAGGGTGCTTGCCGCAACGGCGTGTTCAGTCTTTCGAACACTGACGGTGACGACCGCAAGAAAACAGAGACTTAGAGCCAGCAGGTGAAGTGGGCCGACCGATCCGCGCTCGGCAATCCCAACAGTGGAGATAAGCGCGGCGCCGGTGCAGGCCATGATCGCCGTGACCGGTCCAATGGGCCCTTTAGCGAGAGCACGATACGCGAAGTAAATTCCGATACCGCCGGAGAGGCCCGCGACTAAACCAATGGTGACCCCCGACATCGTGGGCGACGTCGGCGAACTCAAGAGGAGACACAATCCCACTAGCGCTGAGACAGGACTTGCAACCACAAGGACCTGTGCTGGGTGGAGGTGGCGAGAGCTCCAGCCGCCGAAAATACCGTTGAGAGATGATGCGAGAGAATTGAGAAGTGCTTCGAGCACATCTAGCCTTTGTTCTTGTTTTGGCGCGTGGTACAACTGGTCAAACCACTATCATAGGGGGAGCACCTGGCCCAGTCGGTGATCGAAAGAAGGTGAGGACGTCCGGATGCGCGAGCCAACAAGCACGATTCCGGCCCGGAAGATCGACATCGTCCAGGACATTCAGTGGAAGATTCTCTCCGGCGACTGGGGTCCCGGCGCTCAGTTACCTTCTGAGCGGGAACTCTCAGCAGAGTACGCAGTCTCGCGCCCAGTAATCCGAGAGGCCCTCTCAGGGCTGGTGGAGCTAGGGTTCATTGAAATTCACCCCGGCCGAGGATCCTTCGTTCGTGAAGTGAGAGTCGACGATCTCTCCAACTCCCTCACGAGAGCGGCGACCCTATCGAAGACCACCGCCCGCGATTTGGTGGTGGCGCGCGTCGGCTTGGAATGCTCGGCCGTCGAGGCAGCAGCCCAGCGAGACGACACAGACATCGAGGCACTGAAAGCAAGCTTGCGAGCTCATTCCGCGGCAACCGGCGTTCAGTCCCTCGCGCTCACGGATCTGGCCTTTCACGAGGCAGTCGTCCGTTCGAGCGCGAACCCCGTCCTGGTCCTCATGTTTGGCGCGATTCGCAATCAGGTGTTCGCTCTGATGTTGCGCAGTCACTCCGACACCAGCGTTCACCAGTTGGGTGAGCCCTACCACGAAAAAATCGTGCAAGCGATTGCCGAGCGCAACCCCCAACGAGCGAGTGACCTGATGCGGGAACACCTTGAATTAGCTCTCAATCTATACGGAAGTGATTTAGATCGACCGATCGCTGACGTTGTCGAAGCTCGTGGCCTGCAAACCAGCGCTACCCTTCTTCCTTCCTCCTAACCGCCCACTACCCCTTTACCAGAGGACACCTAATGCCCACTCGGAACTGGTCTAACCAGAAAGACATGACAGTCAAGAACGCTGCAGGCACCACCGTCACCTTTGCCTCCCCCGACTCACCGGCACGCGTGACTGTCGACACCGCGACCGGGATGGTCACCAGGGTTGAAGCAACGGATGGTTACGGCATCGTCTCCCAAGACGTCACTATGGGAGTCGTAGCGGTGGTGGGAGGTATCGAACGCCGGGACCCGACCGGCGGTCTGACCTACGACGACACCGTCTTATGGTCGGACATTCAGGTCACCGGGTCGCTGGCTCCCGTGCACCGTGGGGTATGTCACGAGTTCCGTCAGAGCGCGACGCTCGGGGAAATGGATGTCACACTGCACTACCGCCTCTTCCCGACCTCACCATTCGTCGAGATTGCCGCCACTCTGTCCTCAGAGGAAGGTGTCTTAGTTCGAAACCTAGAGGTGGCGCTTACGGTCACCGCGGCACCAGAGGCCATCGTCAACGCGCCGGGAAACATGCTCCACCGAAATACGCCGCTGTCTGTGGTTGGGACCAAGAACCTTGGCGTCTCCCCGATCGGCGGCCTACGCGGGTCTAGTGGATTGGTGTGTGTCACAGACAGTGGCGTCACCTCCAGCATGTGGCCGAACAACCCCACGGAAATCGCTGACATCATCATCCGTCAAGGAAACACTGGCCTCGATGCCGCCATCTCCCTGAACTTCGCCGCCGACATCAACCCAGCCAACGAAGCTGAAGTGCGTTTGCTGACCCTCGATGTGCAACGCGGTGACTTCGAGAAGATTCGTGCCGAGTGGCCTGAATGGGCAGCCAGATATCACCTGACGAGCCCGGCCAATCCGCCGGCCTGGATTCACGGTGCAGGAATCTATGAGGTCCAGATTGGAACCTCCCACTTCTGGAACGACAACACTTACTGTCGTTATGAGGAAATCAAGGACCTAATCGCTGATCTTGATCGAGTCCAGGGACTGGGCTTCTCGATAATCCAGCTGATGCCGCGCCAGCCGTACCCCAGCTATAACGTGCACGACTACGACGACATCACCGTCTCCTACGGAGACGAGCAGGAGTTGAGCGAGTTGGTCGCACGGTGCCACCATCGAGGCATGCACGTGATTTTGGATGTCCTGCTTCACGGTGTACTCGATAACGAGTCGATCGACTCCGCCGCCAACGGTGTACTCAATGGCCCGTTGGCAGATCGCCTCGACGAGGAAGTCCTCGACACCTTTGGCGCCGACGTCTCCGACTCGAGCAACTACTGGATTGCGTGGTCGAGGCACATCCTGGACTTCGCGCCCCACTGGCGGGCAGGATCTCCAAAGCGCACCCCCCTCCAGCAGGAGCACCCCGACTGGTTCGCTACCGACTCGGACGGAAATGTCTCCGGGGTCTACACGAAGGCGTTTGATGCGAGAAACCCTGAGTGGCAGCGCTATTTCCGGGAATCCATGCTCGAGCTGATTCGACGGACCGACGCAGATGGGTTCCGGTTCGACGCGCCCACCTACAACTTCTTCGCAAACTGGGCCCCGTGGGCCCGCTCGCGCGCCTTCATGTCGCCACTTGGCTGCGTGCCGTTGTTCATCGATATGCGCAATGACTTGAAGGCCCTTAAGCCCGACGCCCTAATGTACACAGAGCCCTCAGGTCACCTACTCCGTCGTTCGATGGACATGAACTACAACTACGACGAGCAGTGGTTGGTTGCAGCCCTGCTTGGCAACACCCCCAAAGACAGTCGTGGGGTGAGAAACGCCAGGGACTTCATGCGATGGATGCAAGACCGCGATGACTTCCTCCCGGTTGGCTCCCAGACCGCACACCACATCGACTCCCACGACACCTTCTGGTGGCCCCAGTGGGGGAAGAAATGGCGCAGGGAACAGTTCAGCATGGCTGCCGTCCGCGCCCTAGCCGCGGCCTTCCTCACTCTCGATGGCCCTTACATGATGTTTACGGGAGGCGAAGAAGGTATGGAAGATGTGCTCTCTGGCGCACTCGGATTACGCAAAGAACACGCTCACCTGTGGGCGTCGAGGGCTCAGTTCGACACGACGAGCGATCCGAGTGGTGACCTTGTTATCGCTCACAGATCCGGTGGAACGACCGAGCTGGTGTGCATCGTGAACCTTTCAGGTGATGAGCGGGAGATTCCCGAGGCCTACGTCACAGGCTGGAATGCTCAGGTAGCGACTGGTGTCGACGGTCAGCAGCTTGCTGGCTACGGCATCTACTGGGTAACTCGCGGATGAGCAGAGGCGCTAGCCGTCCTGTATTGGCTGTTATTGAACGTGTAGAGGATTCCAAAGAGCTCCCAGCCGAGGAAAACCAAGTTCATCATCCATGCCCATGAACCACCCGTCGCAAACCGCAAATCTCCCATCGTCTGCCAGAGGGTAATTGAGATAGGCCTGCAGCTGCAGGGTTTTTCTTGCTTCTAGGCTGTCCCGGGGTGGCAGGGGAATGATCCCGAATGCTTGACCAGCTAGGAAATACCAAATAGGTTCCTAGGATGACGCCAAAGAAGATTCTCATTCCTGTAGTGGCAGTTCTAGTCCTAGCAGGTGTGGCCATGGCGCTGTTGTTCGCACAAGCGAACGCATCCGCCCAGCCCTCATTACTTTTCGTGTATGGCGGTCAAAACGCTGAAATCATCCGGTCGGACGGCAGTGACACTCAGTTTGAGTTGGTTGTCCCGATTGAGTCTGAGGAATCATTAGTCACATGGTTCACAGATCGCCCGAATCGTGACGCCGGAACCCTTACCTATAAGGAATTTGTAGGAATTTTCACTGAGAGTGGTTCGGACAGTTTCAAGAATGACCCACCCAACGTTGCCATTGAGTACAACGGCAATACCGTGATTGCTGAGATGACGGAACCAGAAATTACAACCTCTAACGACAACTCTGTGGCGTTTAGAGCGACGTTCACGCTCATTGATAACCCACAGGATCAGAATTCAGATGCGAGCAATCGTTTCATCGCAGGTCATGTCGAACGAAGTGGTGACAATCAGTTGACGGATATCGAAAAACTAGACCACGTTACCGTCTTTGTCGACGACGTGGTGTGCGTCGTAATCCCCATGGAAGCAGCTTTTTGCGTCGACACTGACACTGGGCAGGTTGTGAACTAACCCACCACTGAGACCCACCACTTGGACCCCGCAATCGTCAAACTAGAAAAGTCCAGGGGAGAAATAGCAGCCGTTGAGACAGCTGGAGCAGCTTGGGTTTGGGTTTTGAGAGGGGCTCGAGCTTGGTGAGCCTAGGCCGTGCCGCTGCGCCCTCGGCGATCTCCTTCAAATCTGTGGATTAGTCCCCGGATTCTGTTTCTTGGGCTTACCAGAGGATTACTCCGGGAGTGAGAATCGCTAGACGGCGTCAGCTGAGGTCACGGAGGCGAGTAAACAGGGGTGTTTTAGGCCGGTGGTGTTGAAGTGTGTGAGGCGCATATGCGCTCCGCACCCGGACGCTCAGCACGTAGGTGGCTGAGACAATCCGGCGGCGGTTCGATCCAGAGGCTAAACTATCGGGCCCTACCAGATCTCAGTCGACGTTTAGCCAGAATAAGCCCGAGGCCTGCAAGCGCAAACGTCGCTGCAATCCCGAGACCTAGCCCAGCCGCTTCGTCGGGGGTTCCCGTTGCCGCAAGACGCTGGGCCATAAACTGCGCTAGCGTCAACCCGGATCTCAGAAACTCTGCGTACTCGGCCGCAGACAACCCGCCAGGGTACGTCGTGACGCTCGCGCCAGAGGTTCCCCCACCCGGAGCGGCACAATCACGGACTTCCCAGACCAGCACGGGGAACCCGTCGTTCTCCGTGGAACATAGCTCCCATACCCGACCCAAGGCGGGGTAGCCGGTAATGCTGCTATCGGCAACGCCTCGGGTCTGATAGGTCTGGGCAACGATCGGACTGATGAGTTTACGACTTGCAAAGTTAGCCACAGCTCGGTAATCGGAGGGAACAAATCCCACCACGTTTCCTGGCTCGATAGCCCATCGGTAATCAGCAGCGGTCGCCACCCTCGTGTCGCCAGAGGCTGCCTCACCTGACGCAGCCTCGACAATTTCTGCACCACCGGGAAGCCCGGAGTTCGAGGGAGTCTCAAGCTCACTGGACTGGAAAGTGCTCAAGGTTCGGAGGTTGGCCGCTGAGACTCGCGGGGCTTGAGGCAGATCGCTCTCGGTGTAGCCGACAAAGTTCGTGGCGTGGACAGCTGGTGGGCCAGATGATCTGGGCTGACGGTACGCTATCGCGAAAGCAGCCCCTGAATCTGCGTTGTAGAAAGATGACACCGCCACGGTAGAAGCTGAATCGTGACGACCAATCAAACCACCTACCATTGGCAGCGTAGAAGTGGTGTTGCTTGTGCTGGTCGGGATAGGGTTCGCGGGGAGAAAGGTCGGAGACGCATAAGACCGGATTATTCTGAGCGTTGCGTCATTCGAGTTGAATACGTGACCCACGTAGCCCGCTAAACCTCCGGCCATGAGCGCACCTTCCGCGGTGCTATTCCATTCGAAGGTGGTTGTCGAATACGAGTCTCTGATTTCGGCGAACTTTACTCCCGATTCGTCGACCAGCATGACCGTCGTACCGACGAGGCCGCCAATGGTCACCTGCAAGGGCGGGCTCAAGGGCTCATAGGCGATAAGCCCCGAGGAGCGCGTGTACTGCACGCGCGCGCCTTCGCTGATTTGAGCCGCGATCATTCCGTAATTTGCCGTCCCCGTACCACTCACACGGAGGGTCAAATCAACATCCACCTCTGAGACTAAAGCTCCCGGAAGTAGTGTTTGGGCCAAACCACCTACCGTTTGACTCGCGGTGTGCATAGTGCCTCGAAGGCGAACCTTCTTCACCGTGCCGGAAACTTCTTCGAAGAACCCGACAATGAAGAAATCTGTTGTGCCAGGTATTGCCCACCCATCCCACGCTGCCGAGCCGGTCAGGGTGATGCTGTGGTGGTCACCGTCAAAGGTCCCTGAGAACGTGCCCGCCACCCCCTGGCTATATCTATCAAGCACAACGTCAGCGGTTTGACGATAGGAGCCCGCCAAGCTGCAATATCCCGATCCGATCTCTTCAAAGTTCGCAACCGTGCCGACTAACCATGGGTCAGCGGGAATCCCCGATCCCTCCAAGTCCGCGCAGGGGTCACTCACGAACGAGACCGCCGCCCCGCCAGCAGGCGTCACGGTGAAGGTGCCCCAATCCCTCAAATCAAAAGTGCGGCTCGCCCCCGGAGCAATAATCAGGTCGGTTTCTAGGTTCGAAACATCCTCCCGAATTATCCCCGAATTCGTACTGACCGTGCAGTCACCACTGACCGCGGAATTGCTGATGACGAAGTTGTCGTTCCTGGCCCCAGAAATGACTCGATTGGCATTGATCGAGGCCAGCGAAGCAGTGAGGGTTGTGTCGTTCGTGCAATTGAGGGCTATAGGTGAAGGTGTCGCGGTGGCAGCGTACGCTTCTTCAACCGCCGACACGGAACCAACCACTCCGCATGCCAAAATTGTTATTCCTGCGACTATCTTTCTCACGACGCACCAGCTCTTTTCTTCAGTAGAACATTTCTTTTCGCTCGGTAATGGGAGGCGCTCGAAAAGGCTGACAACCCGTTCGTTAGTTCAGCGGACATCAAGGCCATCACCGATCCAGCGCGGGTGACGCCCGAGGCGGTTTCGAATGGACGCGACGAATTGCGAATCCATATCATTTTTCAATTATCTCGTGGTTCCCAGAGCGATTGGGGAAAAACAAGGTATTCGCGCCAAATTGACCCCCCAGCATGTCACTTAGCCGAGCTACGACAGCCTGACCGGTGCCGTAGCTCGGGAGCAGAGGACTTGTAGGGCGGTAGGGGCTTGAGCCCGTGACCGACGGATTATGAGTTCGATGCCTAGGAATTAGCTGGCGTTAGAGGGTGCTCGCTGACGTGGCGCCCTGCAAATTTGTCCCGAGACCAGTGGAACAGGGGTACGGTGAAGATAGCCCCCTGCACCTAGGTTGCTTATCCCGCACAAAGAATAGAAGGGTCAACTCGTGGATTTTGTCCTTTGGATTTTGGCAGTAGTACTTGTTGTCGCCGGAATTTTCAGAATTGTGAAAGGCGACACGCTCCTTGGCATAGTCTTTATAGTCGTTGGCTTGTTAGTCGGTCCGGGCGGAACGAGTGTTTTCAGTTAGTGAGCCTGTGGCGCGATTGGCGTGAGGTTCTGGCGGAGTCGTCTAAGCCTTGCGAACGCTTAGCCGTTGCCCCCGTTTGGCGCGGGCGAGAATATAGTGTTGTGTCGTGCTCGAATTTGCCGTTTCTGTCATCGAACGAATCGGTGTCCTCGGCGCCGGCCTGCTCATTGCCCTGGAGACAGTGATCGCCCCTCTCCCGTCCGAGGTGGTGTTGTTGCTCACCGGTGTCAACGTATCCGAGGGGAACTTCAGTTTTTTGGGGGCATTGCTGATTACCACCACTGGTTCACTCGTGGGGGCTAGCTTGCTCTACGCCGCGGGCTATTTTCTCAGTGCAGAACGCCTGGAACACCTGATTGCCCGATACGGCAAGTTTCTTGGCATAACGGTGGGGGACCTTCGAAAGACATTGTCGTGGTTTGAACGATACGGAAACCCCCTTGTCCTGTTCGGGCGGCTTATCCCGATCGTGAGGAGTTTGGTGAGTATCCCAGCGGGCCTCGTTCAGATGAATTTTGCACAGTTCTTGGCGCTCACAGCTTTGGGGAGCGGAATCTGGAACTCGATTTGGATTTCCCTCGGCTTTACACTGGGCGAGAATTGGCAGATCGCCGAGCGGTATTCGTCAATTCTTGATTACATTGTCTACGGGGCACTGGGGGCAGCCCTCATCTACTGGTTGGTCCGATTTGTCAGGCGGCAACGGGCGTCTCGGGAACCGCTCGATCGGTAGCGCAACTACTCTGGTCGAACGTCTCTGGCGCAGGCCGGGCTTGGCCCCGGAACTGGTACAGTCGGCAAGTAGAACCCCAATGGTTTTTCCCACTTTCGGAGGTCGATGTGACTGGAAACCTCGGCGGCTGGCACGCCGTCATCATTCTCGTGGTCGTTCTTCTTCTGTTTGGTGCTCCGAAACTGCCGCTGCTTGCTCGTAGCGTTGCGCAGTCGCTTCGAATCTTCAAGACTGAAATGAGCTCCTCTGACTCGCGGGACTCCGAAACCAACTCCCGCAAGGGCAGCGAATAATACCCAGTCGCA
>WLEA01000119.1 GCA_009704535.1 Actinomycetota bacterium | reverse complement strand
GAGAATCTCAACAACCAGCGCCGAGGCATAACAGCCTTGAGCTGGCGGGTGGTGAGCTGAAGGTAAACAAAGATTCGCCCCGCCCTCGAGAAGAGCGCATGGGCGGAGAAGTCTTTCGGGCAGCGGCGCTAACCCGTGTTGAGGCTTGGGCATCTACTGCACACAGAATCTCCGGATTAGCCGAGGATTGGGCGCTCACTCGCGCGACGAAAAAGTTTGGTTCGTCGGCGCCCTACTAAAGCGCTCGCGAAAGTGATCGTCCCAAGTCTCCCGATGACAATTGTCGCAGCGAGAATGAACTTTGCGGCCGCTGGCAGTTCAGCGTTAGTGAATCCAGCGCTGAGTCCACATGATGCGAAGGCAGAGATCGATTCAAACAGCACCTTCTCGAGCGGGGCCGATGTGATGGCCATGAGAAGAATAGTTGTCGTGGCCACGATTGTTGCCCCCCAAAGAGTTACCGTCACAGCGAGCCGGACGATTTCTGATGGAATTCGTCTCTCGAACACGGTGATGTCCTGGTTCCCTCGCGCTTGGGCATAAACAGCCAGCAATAGAACCGCAAGAGTGGTGACCTTAATGCCTCCTGCGGTTGATGCGGACCCGCCGCCGACGAACATCAGAAAGTCAAGAATGAGCAAACTTGCGCTTGAGAGTTCCTCAGTGGGTATGGAATTCAGACCAGTCGATCGGGCCATCATGGACAGAAAGACTGCTGAGATGGGTTTCATCCAATCACTCTGATTGCCCAGAGTTGCTTCGTTTTGCCATTCGAGGGCGGAAATCACCACCGCTCCGGCAAGCAGCAAGCCGATAGACATCGTGAGGGTTAGCTGGGTATGGAGTCCGATACGCGGCCTCCTGATAGTTCTCTTGCGTCGACGCTCGAAATATGTGCGTAGCGCTCGAGAGAGCACGAAAATAACTGGAAAACCGACGCTCCCGAGAAAGGATCCTGCTGTGAGGGACAGGAGAAACAAGGGGTCGTCGCTCAGGCCAGCCATTCCGCCTACCAATGGATTAAACCCGGTGTTGGTAAAGGCAGATGTGGCAAGATACGCCCCACGCCACAACCCATCCCACACACCGAGGCCGGTGCGCCACAGTATTGGCACAAGGAAAACGGTGAGGACGGCTTGGATTACTAGAGCACTGAGGACTACTACCCGCAATAGCGCTCCAATGTCTGCGACCGTTACCCCCAAGGAAGAATTCCTTGGATTCTTCTCGGAGTAGGAAGGGTCGTAATCGCCCAGAAAACTATTTCTCATTGCTCGGCCTAGGCGCTCTGAGGCAAGGACTGCGAGGAGTGTTGCCAAGGTCACGACACCTAGGCCACCAATTTGCATGGCTACAAAGATTACGAGATGCCCGAACCCGGACCAGTGAGTGGCCATGTCGAGAGTTGAGAGTCCGGCAACTCCGATAGCCGAAGCAGCTGTCAACGATGAATCCGCAAGAGGAGTTGGAGACCCGCTTGACGATGCGGCCGGCAATACGAGCAGCATAGTTGTGACACCGGTGAGGAAAAGGTAGAGGACAATCGTGACAACCGCTGGGAAGTCCTGAAACGCTTGGCTCACTGCGTCTAGGACTTTTTTGCGAACGCTAGTGGGTTGACCCCGGTTGAAGGGTGGATTGCGCGGTGCATGCCGGAGTGGCAAAACGTCTCTTTTCGTGGAAGCGTCGAAAGCATACTCCTGATTTAACTGACGACTGCCCAACTGCGGTTGTAGTCTCTGACGCCTGAAGCGGCCAGAAATTGAACCTCCGCAGGAGAGACGAAGCGCCGCCGACTTGCCAGGGCATGCCACCATGACATTTTTGCCTGCCCCCGTTTGGCGCGGGCGAGAATATAGTGTTGTATCGTGCTCGAATTTGCCGTTTCTGTCATCGAACGAATCGGTGTCCTCGGCGCCGGCCTGCTCATAGCCCTGGAGACAGTGATTGCCCCTCTCCCCTCGGAGGTGGTGTTGTTGCTCACCGGTGTCAACGTGTCCGAGGGGAACTTCAGTTTTTTGGGGGCATTGCTGATTACCACCACTGGTTCACTCGTGGGGGCTAGCTTGCTCTACGCCGCGGGCTATTTTCTCAGTGCAGAACGCCTGGAAGTCCTGATTGCCCGATACGGCAAGTTTCTTGGCATAACGGTGGGGGACCTTCGAAAGACATTGTCGTGGTTTGAACGATACGGAAGCCCCGTTGTCCTGTTCGGGCGGCTTATCCCGATCGTGAGGAGTTTGGTGAGTATCCCCGCGGGCCTCGTTCAGATGAATTTTGCACAGTTCTTGGCGCTCACAGCTGTGGGGAGCGGAATCTGGAACTCGATTTGGATCTCCCTCGGCTTTACACTGGGCGAGAATTGGCAGATCGCCGAGCGGTATTCGTCAATTCTTGATTACATTGCCTACGCGGCACTGGGGGCAGCCCTCATCTACTGGTTGGTCCGATTTGTCAGGCGGCAACGGGCGTCTCGGGAACCGCTCGATCGGTAGCGCAACTACTCTGGTCGAACGTCGTTGGCGCGGGCCGGGCTTGGCCCCGGAACTGGTACAGTCGGGAAGAACAAGCACAATAGTTTTTCCCACTTTCGGAGGTCGATGTGACTGGAAACCTCGGCGGCTGGCACGCCGTCATCATTCTCGTGGTCGTTCTTCTTCTGTTTGGTGCACCGAAACTGCCGCTGCTTGCTCGTAGCGTTGCGCAGTCGCTTCGAATCTTCAAGACTGAAATGAGCTCCTCTGACTCGCGGGACTCCGAAACCAACTCCCGCAAGGGCAGCGAATAATACCCAGTCGCACACCCTAGGGCACCGGGAGTAAGAACCATCTCCGCTGGCTTGCTCTTGACTAGCCAAACATGGCGTGGAGCGTAATTCCGGAAACCTTTACCTCGATGTGTTCAGGAGCGAAAGGTAACTAGGTCGTTCCACCCACTGGCTGCTAGCTTTCGCATCATGGTGGATGCCCATGAATGCGTAGGCTGTAGGAGCGAGTCAACGACGGGAAACTGCAATGGCAAAACGCGACTTTCTTAGGCGACTTGGGCCTGGCATAGTCACAGGTGCCGCAGACGATGACCCGTCCGGGATAGGAACGTACACATCCGTTGGGGCAACAGCAGGGTATGGGTTTCTGTGGTCAGCACTGTGGCTCCTTCCCTTTGCCTACGCTGTGCAAGAATCTTGTGCCCGATTGGCATTTGTCACTGGCAAGGGCTTAGCGGCAGTTATCAAATCCCGAATGCCGGGCTGGGTCCTCGTCGTAGCTGTGCTGCTTGTTGCAATTGCCAACACTGTCAACATCGCTGCAAATCTTTCGATCATGTCAGCGGCCCTGGGTTTGATTGTTCCGATCGACAGGTGGGCCGGTGTTGTGATGTTCGCTCTGGTTTTGGGATTTACTGAAATTGTTGTTCCGTATCACCGGTATGCCAAGGTGCTTCGCTGGCTTTGCCTCAGCCTTTTGGCCTATGTAGCGGTTTTGTTTGTCGCCCAAGTGGACTGGCAGCAAGTCCTTGTTTCAACCCTAATTCCGAG
>WLEA01000118.1 GCA_009704535.1 Actinomycetota bacterium | reverse complement strand
GTGGGGCGCCTCGACATTACGCGCCTCCCAAATCGCCGTCGCTGCTGAGGGATAACGTAGCGCGCCGTCTGCGTTCGCTGGCCACACTTCGACGCGCATCGTGTACTGAGTCTCAGTTACGCGTTCGAGGCGAAACACGAATTTGTACCATTTATCGGGCGATCCGCAGGTAGTGCCGGTGTTGTTAATGAGGTCGCTACAGGCTGTGCTTGGTGTAACCGCGGTCAGCGCCCCACCCGATGTGCCGGCCCAGCTGCCCGAATAGTTGGTCCCACCGTTGTGAAATTCGAACCCTCCGCCGTGAACCGAAACTCCCAAAGCGTTATCGGGGCGATACACTCCTCCCACCGAGCTCGCAGTGGCGGGAGACGCCGTCGTAAAGCCCACGCCGCTATAGCCCGAGTTACCTTCGCTCTTAATAAAGGCAGAAAAGGTATAAGTGCTGCCCACAGGGCCCAAGCTATAACTCGACTTGCTCGTATACACGGCATTCACGCCCGAGAGCGGAACCGCAATAGATCCCGAATTAGCGAGGCCTCCGTCAGCCGGCTGTGTAACCGAACTCACTTGGGGCCCAACGCTGTTGAAGGAGGCGGCAAGCTCGCCTGCGGTGTTGAACGAGTAGTAGACCGACGTACTTGCTGTCGCGGCGGTGACCGGAAGCACCACGAGCAGTCCGACGACACCCGCGGCCGAAATTTTCTGCCACGAGGCTTTGCGCCGCGAAGATGGGGGCGAGGGCGTGGAAGCCACGGATTTCTTTCTCCCTAACCTTCCAAGAGCCTGGTGCGCGGGGGACACAGTGGTCAACAACCGTTTTTTCTGAATCCGCACGGAAAGACGCTATCCACTAGCACCTGAATTTCGAATGATTTCGGGGCTGTTTTCGACGTACGGCGCACAAACTGTCACCCTAGGGGGACAAAAATCCTATGCGCCTCACAGATTCATGCGGGAGGCGCAGCTGGAGCCACCTCCGGAATCCTGACTAACGTGACCAGAGGCACCACAATGGAGCGCCTCGTTCTAGGTGCCGCTGACCCCGTCCGTGGCCTCCGCTGGGTTGGGGGACCAGTCATAGGCGCAGTAGAGGAGGAACTCCGAGACAAGATTGAACCCGGCAATCGCCAGGCTGTCTTAACCCGCGCTGAAGTTAGGAGAGGGGGGGTAATCGGCCCGAATGGACGCAATCGTCTCGTCTATCGCGACACGGAAAAGACTCTCTTGGAGGTCCACTTCTTCTGGAATCTGCGACTGTTGTATGAGCCCGCGACTTACCCACACCATCATGCCGAGGGTCGCCCATCCCGCCATAGTTGATCTTGCGATTGCAAGCTTGTCTGCGAGAAGCTCCGCACGTGGATAGTTAGTGACATCAAAATCGTTGGGCGACACGCTCCCCTCACGAATATCCACAATGAGCTGAGCGAGCCTAGCCAAATTCAACTCGAAATGCGGCCGCGTGACGTGTCCAAATTTCTCTTGAAGAATTTGTGAAGCGATGCCAGCGGACAGGGGGTAATTTAAGACAGCTCCCCAGCCCGGCAGGCGGCGCGCCCAATCCACTTGCGCCATGGCGTATGCACGAAATCTGTCGTCTGGGTTTCGTGGCGCCTGTTGGACGGCCTCACCGAGAACATCGACATAGCCGACGTAAACTCTCGACGCCGCGTGGGCGATCAATCCGTTCCAGGACCCAAAGTTGTAGTTGACAGACGCATACCTCACGCCAATCGAGTCACAGACCATTCGGCCGCTGGCGTCTGTGGGACCCATCGTGCCAACGAGCTCGATTGCGGCCTCGATCAGGAGTTCAGCCACCGGAACTGGGAAATGTTCTCGCCTGGGGCGACCAACGGGGCGCGTTGTGACGTCCGCAGAAACTGAAGTCATCATTTTATGATGATAACTCATTTTCAGTATCACGACCGTACTGGTCTCACGGCGCTTTGGGCGGTTGGGGAGGCCCTTGGAAGTGCCTAGACAAATCCCCCGACTCTGTTGCTTTTGCCTACCATGAGGACTACTCCAGAGTGCCACTCGGATGAAGCCTCTGGAATAAGCGAAAGTGAAGCCACCGTGCCTGCGACGAGGGCTCACCACCGCGCGGTGAACCGCGTAAGCCTCAGAGTTGCCTCTAGAGCCCACCGGTCCTCCTGACCACCGCCGGGGACAATCACCCGGCTACACTCCTCGTAATGCCACAGCGCCCCAATTCCACCAGACACCCAGGCCACCGCCAGGTCCTAGCCACACTGGTTGCCCTGACCGTGCTGGTGGTCCCTGGTTGCAGTAAAGAGTCCGATGACGACACTGGCACGGCGCCAGCCGTGACCACGGAGGCTGAGGCGCCACTCGAGGCCGACCCTGCGCCCGTCTATGACGAGGACCGGATTCGCGAGCTGATCGCGCAGGTCCCACCGGCAGCAGACTGGGAGTCCATCGCGAATCACATCGTAGATATCAATGCGATGGCAAGTATGGGGCCTGGAATCCCCTTAGAGGCAGAACTTTCGCCCACGGTTGACCCTGAGAATGCCGCCATCACCATTGATGCCTATAGCAAGGCGATGGGTATGTGGTCGTTCTTTGACGTGGTCGAGGTGCCCATTGTCTGGTCGATCATGAGCGAGGTTGACTATGACTGGTGGTACCAGAGGGTCTCAGACATCGAGACCCCGCGCCCAGCCTTGGATGTGTGGAATCCAGAAACCAACCTGATGGGCCACTGTTACCCCGACGCCTATTCCTATTGTGGTTATGGAAACCCGACGGAATCCGGCGTGATGTTCCAATACCTGATTATTGGCTCGAAGTATGAGGGTGCACCCAATCGCAACACCGTCCATCACGAAGCCGCCCACTACTACCAGTCGGCCATCCCTGGGCATTTGGAAGCAGAGCGCATCCTGCCCTGCTGGTTCATTGAAGGGCAGGCCAGCTTTATTGGCAACTCGATCGCCGCCACCTATAACGCGGGGGCGCCACTGAGCCGCTTCCAACGACCGCTGCCAGGCGATGCCAGTTGGACCATTGAGGACTGGGAGGCGCTCCTTGCCGATCTGACCTATGACGAGACTGCCAAGTCAGAGTGCCGACAAACAGAAATCAACTACACCCTCGGCGCTGCGATCTTTGAGTATCTCTATGGCCACTATTCGATGCTCGACATTCACAAGCTCTATCTCGAATCCATCCGAACGATGGACTGGAACGCTGCAACGACGACCGCTGTGGGCCTGAGCGCTGATGAATTGAACGCTGAACTTGCCCGCTATGTCCACGCGCTTCTGCAAGGAACCTAGGCACACAACTTTTTCTTGAGATTGTCTCGTTTTTCTGGAAAAATCTCGCCAAGCGCTTTTTGGCTTCGGCAAATCGCTCACCCCGGGTTTGTTGGCACGACGTGTTTGCCACGACCCCAGGAGGCGGTATGTCTCGTTGTTTTCACACCTTAATCAGCGTTATCGCTCTCACAGCGGGGTTCATTTTCGTGCCCCTGCCAACACCGGCTCATGCGAGCGACTCCTGGGATTCCACCGGCTCAC
>WLEA01000117.1 GCA_009704535.1 Actinomycetota bacterium | reverse complement strand
TTTCCGCCAGCGTGGCTATGCGACGCACGATGTGTGCGCCAAGTTCAAATGCTTCAAACCACGTCCGCATCTCCGGCAGGAGAGCGGGGTTGTGAAGGGGTTGATGGAGCAGTCGCGCTGCCGCTTGTGTGTAGGCCTCGGCAATCGCTCTGATCGACTGGGCGCCCTTGTCATAGTCGCCACTGACCAGTGAGAAGCTCAGTTCCGATAACGCATCGGTCAGCGGCACTGCGTCGCTGAGGGAGAGACACGAGGACCGCGAGTTTTCTGCAAAGGCGGTCAGGGCCACGAGGTCCTCCTCATCCCCCGCGACCTCTGCCAAGGCTTTGTGCCAGCTGGCCTCAGCGTCATACGAGAAAGGGTCTGCGAGGAAGTCCGCGATGGTGAACAGTGGAATCTTGGACGATTCCGCGTATTCCATCGCATTGACCACAATGCCCCGGCTGATCGACCCCAACTCGGGTTCTCGCCGCTCATAGGGGCCAATGTGGAGTTCGTGCTTCATCGCTACGTCGTTGACGGGGAAGTTGTCCCAATAGAGCGGGGGCCGCCCAGTCGCCTTCACGAAGGCCTTGGCATCACACACGTCAAGGGTTGCCGAGCATATAGAGCGGCCAGTCCAGAACACATCGATGTCGCCATCGATGGCCTGACACAGCTCTTTCAGGTGGGGGTCATCCGGGTTGCCCCAGTAGGCCGTTGGACACACCATAAAGTGGGTGGCTCCGCGCGCTTTCGCGCTGGACCACATCTCAGTGACCAAGCTCGCGTGTGCCTGGGCCAGCGAGTGATAGGTACTGAGATCTTCAGGCCATTGGAGTGCGCCAGGGATGTCATCAAGGAACAAGCCAAGCGAACGAACCCCGGCATCCACCAGGCTGCGCAACTTCGCCTCAAGAGCGCTGCGATGAGAGGCGTCGGAATACTTCATCGAAAGCCCGGGTGACACTGCGACAGCCAAGCTCACACCCGAGGCTTCACAGGTCTCCAGCAGTCGACGCAACTTCTGAAGCGCGGCATCATCAAAGGGCTCCGCCCAACCATCCCGCAACAGGTAGTCATCTTTGGGCGAGTAGATGAAGGTATTCATGCCCCATCGCCCAATGGATTCGACCATGTCCAGTCGTTGCGCTTCGGTCCAGGGGGTTCCATAGAAACCCTCGATCACGCCGCGCACGGCAAAAGCAGAGCTGGTGACGGCGGTCATCATTGCGCCTTCTTCTTGGAGGGTGCGAACTGGTGGGACTCCGCGTTGGCTGCATCCCCACCTTCGGTATTGGCGCTCGTGTAGACGCGAGGGTGGTGTCCCATCGCCACTAGGTTCGCCACCGTCTGAGCCACAATCGCGTTAGCGATTGCTGCTCCGAGCGCTGTGGACGTCGGCGCAACACGCTGATCAAAACCTTCGACGGTGACAATCGCGTCGCCGACTACGCCGCCGTTGTCAATAACAATGTCGGCGATCTCGTGCAGGCGACGTGAGGCGCCGGCGCGAGACTCACTCGAGTTCGCGTGAGTGAGACTGGTGATGCCAATCACGCTGACGCCACGTCGGTGTAGGTCTTCAGCGATTTCCACGCTGACCGCGTTAGCACCGGAGTTAGAGATCACCAGGGCAACATCGAGGGGCGAAATAGTCTCAGACTTCAAAATGACCTCGGCTAGACCAGAGAGCCGCTCTAGGTTTGTGCTGAGCGTAGGGTCGCGGTGCAGCATCAAAGCGTCAAAGAGGATGGGGTTGACTGAGACCAGTCCCCCAGCCCGGTAATACAGCTCTTCAGCAATGAGGTGGGAGTGTCCGGTGCCAAAGGTGTGCAGGATTCCCCCCTTGGCCACGGCCCTTGCCAACACATCGGCGGCCCGGGCTATCGGCTCAGACTGGGATTCCATCACGTTGGTGAGCACTCGCAATAGCGCGGAGAAGTACTCGTTGGCACTCGTCCCCGACGGCGTCGATTCAGGCGACATGGACAATCCCTTCAGTGTTCTCAAACTCGAGCAGGTGTGGCCCATATGCGCCACAATCGGATGTTTCTCCCAACCACAAGCCGCCAGCTAGGGGCAGGGCGTCAGAGCGCTCCACCTGGCCGCCTGGCGCGGCGTACTGAAGTGCGGTGGAAAGCCTGGTGGCCCACACGGGGTCGGCGGAGAAAAGCTTGGATGTCCACTGCACCCGAGGCTGGTCTAGCCCCGGCGCTGAGTGCTGTGCCCGGGCCACGGCCTGGGTAAGACACTGAAGGGCTGCTTCCACCACACTCTGTGCCAGTGGGTCTGTGTGGGCGAGGGCAAGAATCTGGGGGGCCAGGTGCGCCACATCGTTGACTGCCCGTTCACGCGAGTGAATGAGAGCCGGGAGAGAACCTAGATCGCCAAATTCTTTGCCAATGAGAAGTGCCAACGGGCTCTGGGGGTTGTCGTACCGACCATCGAGAACTACCCGGATTGCTTCGCGTCCGAGCCAGAACGCTCCCCCGTCATCACCGAGCAGGAAGCCATACCCACTCACAGAATAGAAACCCTGGTCAGTTCCCACAGCAGTGCAGGCCACTCCGGTACCAATGGCTAGAGCAATCCCCGGCGTGGACCCAAAGAGCGCAGCGTGGTGGGCGACCGCGTCATCGGTCACGATGATGCGCCGTGCAGGAATCTGTGCGGCCACCGCCTGGGCAAAAGCGCGGGCTTCTTCTGGCATCTCTGGCACTGTGCTGAGTCCAAAGACCAGTGTGTCAATGGGTTCGCCGCTCTGGCCTTCCACTGCGCCAGCCACCGCTTTAGCAATGGTGGTCAGAGGGTCGCCCTCCAAGCGACTGACTCCTGGAAGTTCCAGGTCCAGCGACCCACGATTATCCAGCAGGCGAATGCCTGATTGGCCGCCATCAACTGCCACCACGCGCGCTGTCATAGTGTCGACCCTCTGGGGAATGACCCCAAGCTAAATGCCGCACCGGAGACGTCAGCGGAGAGCTGGTATTTGTCCCCGCGGTAGGTGCACTTCGCCGCCATAACAACATTGCCTTTGGGGTCGGTGTCCACCATCTGAATCAGCAAGCACGCCTGGTCGGCTGGTATTTGAAGCAGGTCCCGAACTTTTGCATCCGGCAACACGGGCTGAATGCTGACTTTGGCCGTGGCAACAGAAATCCGATAGCGCTGGGCCAACAACTTATACAAAGACGCATCGAGGTCATATTCCTGAAGACCAGGGACCAGGGAGCTTCGAATCCAGGTGGTCTCCACGGCTAGGGGCTCTCCACTGCCCAGGCGCACCCTGGTAAAGCGATAAACATCGGTGCCCACAGCAGCACAGAGAAGTCTGGCGATTTGAGGGTCAGCCGCAATTTTTGTCAGGGACACTAGCCGGCTTCCCGGCACGAGCCCGCGCTGCTTCATGTCATCAGAGAATGAGGTCAACCCGAGTGCCCGAACGAAGGGTCGCGGTGCGACATAGGTGCCAGAGCCCTGGCGGCGCTCAATGGCGCCCTCGAGTATCAAGACATCGAGAGTGCGGCGAACAGTCATGCGCGCCACGCTCCAGCGCTCACTCAGATCACGCTCGCTGGGA
>WLEA01000116.1 GCA_009704535.1 Actinomycetota bacterium | reverse complement strand
CAGGCAGCAACGACCAACGCCATTTTGAACATCGCGCAGTCCGGCGACCACATTGTCAGCTCGTCCTCGGTTTATGGCGGAACCTACAACCTCTTCAAGTACACGCTGCCGAAACTCGGCATCGAGGTCACCTTCGTCGAAGACCAAGACGACCTAGGCGCGTGGCAGGCTGCGGTGCGGCCCAACACGAAGGCATTCTTCGGCGAAACGATTGCCAATCCGAAAATCAACATTTTGGACATCGAAGGCGTTGCCGGCGTCGCCCACACGAACGGTTTGCCACTCATCGTGGATAACACCGTGGCAAGCCCCTACCTGATTCGTCCGTTCGAGCACGGAGCAGACATCGTCGTTCACTCGGCGACCAAGTTCCTTGGCGGACACGGCACCGTGATTGCCGGCGCCATCGTCGATGGCGGAAAGTTCCCCTGGTCGAAGCACGTGGATAAGTTCCCGGGGCTCACCGAGCCAGACCCCTCGTATCACGGGGCCAGCTACACCGGGGTGCTCGGTGATCCCATTGCCTACATCATTAAGGCGCGTGTTCAGCTCTTGCGCGACCTCGGTGCCGCTGTCTCCCCCGACAACGCGTTTGGCTTGATTCAGGGAATTGAGACCCTGAGCCTTCGCATGGAACGACACTCTGCTAACGCCCTGGCTGTTGCCCAGTGGTTGGAAGCCCACGACCAGGTGGCAGCCGTCAACTACGCGGCACTGCCCTCCAGTCCCTGGAACAAGGCTGCATCAAAGTACTCTCCACTCGGTGTTGGCGCAGTGCTCTCGTTTGAGATCAAGGGCGGGGTGAACGCCGGTCGCGCGCTGGTCGATAGCGTGTCGCTCTTTAGCCACGTGGCGAACATTGGTGATGTGCGAAGCCTGATCATTCACCCGGCCTCGACCACTCACTCGCAGCTCACTCCAGAGCAGCAACTCACCACCGGCGTGACGCCTGGCTTGGTCCGTCTGTCGGTCGGCCTCGAGCACATCGATGACATCCTGGCTGATCTTGAGTCCGGTTTCCAAGCCGCCAAGAAGGCTAAGTAACGCTCCCGGAGCAAGGCTCCACAGTTCCTCCCAAGACTGGAGATGGCCGAGGTATTCCTCGGCCATCTCCAGTTAGGGAAGAATAGCCACACTATGGATTGGCAATCACCGGCAGAGTCCCTGCCTTCGGCCTTCGTCTCGGAGGCTCTTCAGGCGACGCTGCGCGGGACACCACCGGTCAGCGGTGCTTGGCGCGATGGTGATCACCTCGGCGACCGAAAGTTTTGCCAAGTCGGCCCGTTCACCACAGAGCATGGCGATCACATCCCTCATGTGCGGATCGCATATGAAACCTTTGGGGAGCTCAACGCAGATGCATCCAACGCTATCCTCGTCTTTCACGCTCTCACCGGCGACTCTCACGCGACTGGTCACGCTGGTCCCGGACACCCCACCGCAGGCTGGTGGACTGGTGTTGTGGGCCCAGGCCTAGGGCTTGACACCACTCAGTGGTGCGTTGTGGTGCCGAATATTCTCGGTGGCTGCCAGGGCACCACTGGTCCCTCGAGTTTTCACCCCGATGGCAGGGAGTGGGGGTCGCGCTTCCCCTATCTGACAATCAGGGACCAAACCCGGGTCGTCGAATCGCTCGCTGATCACCTTGGAGTTTCCACCTTCGCCGCTGTCGTCGGCGGTTCTATGGGAGGAATGCATGCGCTGGAGTGGGCGCTGCTGTTCCCCAAACGGGTCTCACGGCTTGGCCTCATTGCCACCAGCGCGGTCACCAGCGCCGACCAAATCGGTGGTAACTCCATCCAAATCGAAGCCATCACCGTGGACCCCTTCTTTTCTGGTGGCGACTACTACGACCACGAAGAGGGTCCCTACCGAGGGTTGGCACTGGCCAGGCGGATGGCACTGGTGAACTACCGTTCGCCCACGGAACTCAACGAGCGCTTCGATAGAACCTGGCAAAGCAAGGTCTCCCCGCTTGGTGACAACGGTCGCTTTGCCGTTGAGAGCTACTTGGATTTCCACGGCAACAAATTCACCAGGCGATTCGATGCAAACAGCTATATGAGTTTGGTCGGCGCGATGAACTCTCACGATGTGACGCGTGATCGTGCTGGCATCGCAAGCGTTCTGGGCGCGCTGACGCTTCCCAGTCTTGTACTGGGCGTTGATAGCGACCGGTGCTTCCCACTGAGTCAGCAAGAGGAACTGGCCCGTCACATCCCCGGCTGCCTGAGTGGTGATGTTCCAGAGCTGCTAGAGACGCCTTATGGGCACGATGGATTCCTGATCGAATCCGAACGCGTTGGCGCTTCCCTAGAGAACCTCCTGGCTACGCCCACGAGTTAAGCGCGTCGCCGACGACTGCCGGGACTTCCCGGCAGACATCCATGACGCTGAAGGGGCCACCGGTTGGGCTATCGGCATCGCCGACCGCTCGGGCTGACGCTCTCGCCGCGGCAATCTGGTGAATCAATGCCCCTGCTGCCACAGCCTCACCCAGGAGTTCCGGGGACTTATCGAGGCGCTCGTGCCACGCGGCCAAGAGCGCGCCGAGAATGCCGGCAAGCGCGTCACCGGTTCCAGCGGTTGCCAACCACGGCGTTGCCCGAGGCAATTCCCACACCCCGCCATGACCATCGACCACAGCGCCATGAGCACCCTTGACAAGCACCGTCATGGAGAGTTTCTTCGCAAGCTTTTGTGCACTCTCGCGGTCCGTGGCTCCCGCGGGAATTCCGAGGCGCTCCAAGAGCGCCTCTAATTCGCCGTGGTGGGGGGTCAGGACGGTGAGCGGTCCGAAGTCTTCGACGAGCTCCAGCGCTCCCGCGTCGACCACGCTCGGAACCCCCTGAACGATAGCTGCGCTGACCCGACTACGGGAGTCTTCATCGAGGGGTGACACCATACCGCTGCCCACCACCAGCGCATCGGCACTCCCAGGGGCAATGACAACTTCGGGGTGCTGGGTAATCACCATCTGGGCAACACCCTGTGGACCCGAATAGCGAACCATCCCCACTCCCGTGCGAAGGGCGGCTTCGACACCAATAAGAGCGGCACCTGGATAGGCGGCGCTTCCGGTCAACAGCGACAGGACGCCTCTCGAATACTTGTGGTCCTCGGGCTGCGGTGCTCGCACCCAACCGCGAAGAAAATTGTGGTCAACAGCAATTGGCCCAACCATCAGATAACACCTTTCATGTCTGCCAGAGTCGGCAAATCTGCACCCGCTCGGGACACGGTGATGGCCGCTGCCCGTAAGGCAAAGCTAACAATGTCCACCAGGTCGTTTTCTGAAAGAGTCGCCCACCGCTTCGCTCCAGCACTGCCGAGCAGTGATCTAGTCGCAAGCGCTGAAACGAGCCCCGCCGTCACGGTATCGCCGGCACCAATGGTGTCGACCACACTGGTCGCGTGGGATGGCAAGGACAGCTCGGCATCGGACCACCACGCCGTGGCACCCTCAGCTCCTCGAGTGAGCACCACCAGAGTCGCGCCGAGCGTCTGCCACCTCGCCGCCACATCCTCCAAGGCGGCCCCCGGGTAAAGCCAGGCAGCGTCTTCGTCACTGGCTTTCACGAGGTGAGCGAGCCCAATCATGGCCTCAATCT
>WLEA01000115.1 GCA_009704535.1 Actinomycetota bacterium | reverse complement strand
TTTGTGATGGGGCCGTGGTTTGAGAAATCTGGCGATATCCGTGGTTTTCAGGTGGCAAGCCCGTCCATCGTCGGCATTCGCGCGGTCCAGTGCAGCTATCAGATGATTGAACGGGCAGGGATTCGGGCGATTGAAGCGAAGGCGGCGCTTGGCACGGAGCTCATGATCGCCCTGGTGGATGAGTGGTTGGTGCCCTTGGGTTTCGAACTCGGGACACCGCGTGAACCCAGGCATCGAGGCGGCCACATCATCATTACTCACCCCGATGCAGCGCAGATTGCGCTGGCGCTGCGCAAAATCAAGAACGTGGTGCCCGATTACCGGGAACCCAGTGCCATCCGACTCGCAATCTCGCCACTTGCCACCTCCTACGTTGAGGTGTGGGATGGCTTTGATCGGCTGCGGGACCTGGTGGCCAGTGGCGATTACCGCAGCGTCACGCCAGATGAGAGCCGGGTCACCTAATGACTGGCTCTCACGAGAAGGCAGTGACCTATACGAGCTATTTGAAAATTGCGGAACTGCTGTCCTTGCAGGAGCCACTCTCTGATGGCCCCGAGCACGACGAGCTACTCTTCATCACTATCCACCAGGTCTATGAACTGTGGTTCCAGCAAATACTCCATGAATTGGCCGCTCTTCAGCCTGCCCTGGAGAGCGGTGACACCCACCGCTGCCTTGCGCTCCTGGGGCGAGTGCGCACCATCATGAAAATCTGTGTGGCACAGATTGATGTTCTGGAGACGATGACCCCTTTGCAGTTCCAGTCATTTCGCGCCCGTCTGTCTTCGGCGAGTGGGTTCCAGTCGGCGCAGTTTCGTGAGCTGGAGGCGGTCCTTGGGCGCCGTGACTATGCCGGTGAAAACGCGGAGCACGGCAGTGGCATGAAAATGGCTGAGCACTTGGTTCCAGGCTCTACTGCGCGCATTGCAGTGGAGGCGGCGATGTCGAGGCCGAGTGTGTGGGATTCGGCCCTTGCGTATTGCCACGCGCGCGGACACGCTATGCCAGAAGATGTGCTGAATCGCGACGTCACCACCCCGTGGGAAGCCCGCGAGGACGTCCAGCAGGTGCTGGTTAACCTTCACCACACCGACCCCGAGTCCTCGCTGGTGTGTGAGGCGCTCGTGGATGTGGATGAGGGCTTAGGTGAGTGGCGTTATCGCCACGTGAAAATGGTTGAGCGCACTATTGGCCGCAAGAAGGGCACCGGCGGATCTGCCGGTGTCGCCTACTTGGCGAGCACGTTGTTCAACCCCTTCTTCCCGGACCTCTGGGACATCAGGGGCCAGTTGTAGTAAAGAGACGACTCTGATTCCGCGTCCGATCGACCACGCGATGAGTTGCCGTGAGGACCAATAACCTAGGGGTGTGAGCATTGTGAAGTTATCGCCCGAAGTTCAGGATGCGCTCGAGCATTCTCGCCCGGTTCTCGCACTGGAATCCACCATCATCGCCCACGGTCTCCCCCGGCCCCAGAATCTTGAGGCGGCACAGCGCTGGGAGGCCCAGGTCAGGGCCGCTGGTGTCGTGCCAGCGACCGTAGCGGTCATCGACGGAGTCCCCACGGTTGGCCTTAGTGCTGCCGAGCTTGAGCGGATTGCTACCGACGACATTCCGAAGGCCAGTGTTCGTGAGTTGCCCGTGCTGGTGGGTGCCGGCCGGTCGGGTGCCACCACGGTCGCCTCTACGGCGTATTTGGCCAGTCAGGCGGGGGTTCGCGTCTTTTCCACTGGTGGCCTCGGGGGCGTTCACCGTGGAGCCAGCGAGACTTTCGACGAGTCAGCGGATCTATCTGTGCTTGCGATATCTCCCATCACGGTGGTCTCTGCCGGGGTGAAATCAATCCTTGACATTGGCGCAACGCTTGAACGGCTGGAAACCCTCAGTATCCCCGTTATTGGCTACAGGACCAGCGTTTTCCCCGCATTCTGGCTGAGGGAGAGCCCCTATTCGCTTGAGTGGTCCCTCGATACACCAGCTGGTATTGCCAGGGTCATGGCGGCCCGCGATGAGCTGGGGCTTCGTGCGGGGATCGTGGTCGCCAATCCCGTCCCCGCCCACCAACAGTGGGACCCCGCTATTCACGACCGCTTATTGGCCCAGGCGCTTAATGACGCCGATCGGCAGGGCATTCGAGGCAATGACGTGACGCCGTTTCTTTTGGCTCATGTCTTGGAGAACTCTGAAGGTGCGAGCCTGAGGGTCAATCTCGATCTCGTGACCAATAACGTGGCGGTTGGCTGCGAGATCGCGACCGCGTGGGCAGCGCGCCGATGACTTACCCCGAGCGCGCTCTCGTTGTGGGTGATGTAATCGATGACGTCGTGGCCCGGGTGGAGATGCCGTTGCGCCCCAATACGGATACGCCCGCGCGGATTCTTCGCGAGTCTGGTGGCTCTGCAGCCAATACCGCTGTGTGGTTGGCGGCGGAAGGGGTTGACGTCGACTTCGTGGGACGAGTCGGTGATGTTGATGCCGAGCGCTTCGATGCCGAGTTTGCTGCAGCGGGTGTGACCGCTCACCTCGAACACGACCCCGAGTTCGCAACCGGGACCATCGTCATTCTGGTCGAGGGAGCAATTCGTTCGATGCTCAGTGACCGCGGTGCGAACGTCGAGCTAGATCCCACCAGGATTCCGCTGGTGTTGCTGGAGTCAGCTAGGGTGGTTCACCTCACCGGCTACAGCATCTTCCACCACCACACGCCTGAAGTCATGTCGGTCTTTATCGCCACCGCCCAGAGCGTGGGGTGCCAGGTGATGGTGGACGCATCGTCAGCAGGCTTTCTTCAGGACTTCGGCGTCGAACGCTTTGTGGAGCTCATCGCGGGAGCAGACATCCTCCGCTGTAATGAGGATGAAGCGGCCATTCTCTCGGGGGTGTCTGATGTTCCAGAGGCGCTCCGGTTGCTAGCCCTGCGTTTCCCCGTCGTCGTCGCGACCCTCGGCAGTGAGGGGGCTCTGGTGTGGGAAGACGGAGCGTTGACGGCTGTCCCCGCGGCGCCAATCGAGGCGATGGTGGATCCGACTGGCGCGGGGGATTCCTTCAACGCCGGAATTCTCGCCGGGCTCGTGTCTGGGGCAACGGTTGTGCAGGCCGCGCAGAGGGCAGCGGAGATTTCGGCGAGATGCGTCACTCAGTTGGGCGCGAGGCCTTAAGTTCGGAGAAGGCTTCCAGCGCCTTATCCCGGCTGGCTTTCATGTCAACGATTGGTTCGCCGGGGTAGTCGGTGGTGCCAATCTCTGGAACCCAGCGAGAGATGTACTCCTGTTGGGGGTCGAATTTCTCTGCCTGGAGCATCGGGTTGAACACTCGGAAATAGGGGGCGGCGTCAGCACCACTGCCTGCCACCCACTGCCAGCTCGCTGGATTGTTCGCCTCATCAGCGTCCACCAAGGTGTCCCAGAACCAGGCCTCACCAATCCGCCAGTCGGTGAGCATGTTCTTAATCAAGAACGATGCGGTGACCATGCGCACGCGGTTGTGCATGTATCCCGTTCTCCAGAGCTCGCGCATGCCTGCGTCAACGAGTGGCACACCGGTGCGGCCCTTCTGCCAGGCCCTCAAGGCGCCGGGCTCCGGTTCGCCCCAAGGAAAGCGATCGAACTCTGGTCTGAAGTTCTTGGACGCAAGCTC
>WLEA01000114.1 GCA_009704535.1 Actinomycetota bacterium | reverse complement strand
CCCGACTGCCCAACCCTCCAGTTCGCTGGTACCAACAAAGGCTGCATTGTGGACGAGGCCATCGAGCCTTGACGTCGTTGATTCCAGCGCCGCAGCAAAGGCCCCTCGAGAAGCCTCATTTTCTAGGTCTGAAACGAAAACATCAACCGACCCCTGGGCCCGAGCGCCCAGGCGCGCGGCGACTTCGTCGAGACCTGCGCCATCCTGGTCAACAAGATAAAGATCAGCACCGGCGTCGGCGACCACGGCGGCCAGCGCTGAGCCTAAGTGGCCTGCCGCTCCTGTAATCGCAATCTTTTTGCCCTCAAGGGAGAACAGTTCCGAAGCCATCTCAGCTACCGCCTTTCTGGCGATCAAACAGGTACTCTGCGATGTCGAAATCGAGCTGTGTATCGATGTCGATGGCCCGCTCCGCAGGTATTTCGACACCGGCGACTGTGCCCTCAAACAAAGAGTCAGCGCCGAGAACAAAACCCAGAGTGGTCACATAGACGACAGTAGCCAAATCAAACACTCTTGGCGCATCTTGGCGACGGTTGACAGCATCGGCACCGCTCTCAATTACGGTATGAAGAAAACCATCCGCATCTTCAGAAACCATATTGAACCACGGCGACCTGGCCGCCGGGGTGTAAGAAACAACCACATCAGCACCAGACGTGCGGTGCTTCGAAATCGCTGATTCCACGTCAGCAACCGTCCTGAGCGGAGCGGTTGCCGGCAAGGACACAAGAAGATCCTCAGGTGAAGCGCCCACCTCAATCAGGTGCCGCGCCAAGTGTTTCCAGGACAGCCACTCAGGGCTGTCATCCTCGGCCAACTCGGCGGGACGCAGAAAAGGCGCGGAAGCGCCGTGTTGTTCAGCAACAGCCTTAATCTCTGACGAATCGGTTGAGCACAGAACATCAGCGACGCCAGGAATTTCGAGCCCCACACGAATCGAGTGCGCGACCAGAGGTAATCCGCCCAAAGACTTGAGATTCTTTCCCGGAAGACCCTTCGAACCACCCCTCGCAAACACTGCTGCCCAGATGCTCACGATACGACCCCTCCGGTCTTCAGAAAAATACGTGCGCCAGATTGTTCGTGTGAGTGACGGATTGCCTCAACAGCGCGCAGAACGGCAACCCCGTCAGACATAGCAACAAGCGGCGCACTGCCCTTTTCCACGACCGACAGGAAACTGTCCCACTGAGCTCTATAAGTGGACTGCGATCCGGAATCAGTCAGGAGGGTTTTCCACCTTGATTCTGATGGCTCATTGATCTCCACCGTTCCAGAGATGCCATCCCATCGAAGTGTTCCACTCTCACACACCGCCGTGACAGTCCGCGTCTTGTCTCGCCGCACAAAATCCAAAGACAGCTGGCCCACAACCTGGGTTTCAGCTTGATCACCCTCGATGCCAATCGTCACCAGCGCTGTGTCCTCAACGTCGATCTCTAGGGACGACGTTCTCCCCGTCCATGCCGAAACCCAGTCCCACTCACCGAAAATCCACCGCAGGTAATCAAGTTCATGGCTTAACTCGAGAAGCACACCGCCACCCAAGTCCGCCCGGGCAGACACGGTATCGCGATAATCCTTCCCGGGTCGCCAATCGGGCAGATACTGTGCTGTTTCGGCGCTAAACCGCTCAACCCGGCCGAACTGGCCTCCACGGACAATATCTCTGAACGCGACTAGAGATTCGGAAAAGCGAAGGTTGTATCCGAGCTGCGATCGCTCAAGCACTGGCCCGAGCAGCTCCACAACCACCACAGCATCCCCCAGCGTGTGGGCCAACGGTTTCTCAATGAACACCGGCACAGTGAGTGCACCAATCTGGCGCAACACATCGGCCCGAGTCGTCGCAGGGCCAGCCAGGACCACAGCATCCGGCTCAAAAGCAACCACATCGTCAAGCGACCTAGTTGACCTGAAACCCTCACCGGCAGCGCCGTTGCGCGACACCACCAAGAATTCAGCATCTGGGCGAAGCTCACGGAGCACCTCGAATGCGCGCTCACCAGCACTGCCGAAACCCACTATCGCAACGGATAACGCTGTAGCGTCCCGTGCCACGTCAGTCTCCTTCATGTTCCTCACGCGCGCGGGCTAGATCCTCATGACGCCCTAAATCAATCCACGACTCGTGCAAAGGGAAAGCCGTGGCGTTGGAGGTTTCAATGACCTGCGCTAGCAGGTCAGTCATGTCGAACTTCTCGTCGCGCGGAACTCTGCCGATAAGCCCTGGATTTACCACGTAAACACCTGCATTCACGAAATCGCGATACACCGGTTTCTCACTTATCCCCAAAATCCGACTCCCGTCGACTTCGACGACTCCATACGGAATCTGGGTTTCTAAGAGCTTCACGCCCACAGTAATCTCGCCACCCGTCTGATGGTGAAAATCCAGCATTTCGGAAATCTTCGCAGACAGCATCACATCGCCGTTGACCACGAGTAGAGGCGACTGAAAACTTCCGCCCAAGAGCGATAGGGCGCCACCGGTTCCTAGTGGCTGGGTTTCTCGGACATAGGTGATGTGGACGCCTAAGTCGGCACCGTCTCCAAAGTGAGTCTCAATTTGGTCACCCAAATAGTTGACTGCAAAGACAAACTTCAGAAAACCCTCTGACCGTAGGGCCTCGATGGTGTGCTGCACCATTGGCTTTCCCCCGATGGGAAGCATCGGCTTCGGTGTGTTTTCCGTCAGTGGTCTAAGCCTCAGCCCCATGCCACCCGCCATGATGACCACCGTGTTGTCCCTGCCGGTGGGCTCACCATCTGGCTGGTCGATAAACAACCCTGCAAGCTTGCCTTCTCCGTCCACGAGCGGGAGGTGAGTCACTTCACGCGAACGAGCCAGCCGCGTGAGTTCTGACACTGCTGTCCCCTTCGAGGCGGACGCAAAACTCGTATTCATGACGGTCGTTGCTGGACTGTCAAGCCCTTCGCCAGCGAGCAAACCTCGGCGGATATCGCCATCCGAGACGATCCCGAGTGCGACCTCATCGGAACCGACTACGAGGCACAATCTGAGACCCGAACTGGTGAGATTCTCGACAACGTCCTTGACAGTCGCCGAGCCCGGGACGACGCAACGCGACAGATCATCAACTAACACGGTCTGCCTTTGCTTGTGAGCCTGGCTGGTCGTAAAAAACCTTGCCCTTTAGGTTACCCGCAGGAAGGTTTTCTATAACAGCGAGAATCCCGTTTGCGGCCCCCGGCCCGCCAAGGGGATTCGTGACGGCGCCAAGAGAGTCTCTGAATTGCTTGGACGTCACGCGCTGAAATGCGCCAGAAATGGAGGCTTCAGTGGGCAGGCAAGACACCACACTGTGAGCAAAAACTCGCCCCCTCTGTCTTGGGCCGATGTTGATTGTCGCCACGCGGAAAGAAGGGGCCTCAAGGATTCCGCTTGAAGAGTTTCCTACGACGGCAGTAGCAAGGGCCATGACGGACCAGTAATTGACCTGTCCCAAGGATTCCGAAAACAGCCAACGCCCGGGATGGCGTTCAGCAGCGCCTCGGAGCACATCGACAATGACCTGGTGCTCTGGGTCGGCGTTTGGCATGGTGAGAATCACAGTCGCCTCGGGCATCGCCTCAAGGGCCGCGACCAAAGCGGACACCTCGGTCTGGGCGTCGCTCACCCCGCTAGTGACTGGGTGGTAGGT
>WLEA01000113.1 GCA_009704535.1 Actinomycetota bacterium | reverse complement strand
CTCGAGGTGGTCCTCGAGTGGTCGCTGCGGCGATCGCTTCACCGAACGGTTGCACGGCTTCCATCAGGTCCCTCGAACCCAGCCGCAAAATACGCTCTGTTTGCTCTTCACTATGAGCCGGAGCGCACCAATATGCCTGAGGGGCTTCCATACCTGTCTCAATTGGACGCTGTCCTTGAAGCCCGGGCATTCCTCCCCTCGGACGTCACGCTGCTCGTGAAGGAGCACTACGCCCAGCAATCGTCCTCACTTCGGGGATATGTCGGGCGAAGCATCACCGCCTACGAGTACTTGGGTTCAGTTCCCGGAATCGAAGTCCTCGGGGTAGGCGCAAATTCGGGCACGCTCATGAAGGACGCCGAGTGCATCTTTACCATCACTGGCAAAATCGGCATCGAGGCAGCCTTCGCCGGAACGCCCGCCGTCTATCTTGGCCAGCCTTGGTGGGGTGGCATGCCAGGGTCGTTTGCGTTTAGCACTCTCAAGAACTGGAACGCTCTCGCCGCTAAGAAAATGCCGACCGAACGTGAGGTTGAGAGTTGGTTTGAACGACAAGTGTCACGTCGCTTACTGGTTGGACTCGGGGGGACCTCGCCGGAAAAGTATTCTGCACGCATTGCCGCGCTGCCGGAAGGGTATGAGCAGCTTGAGGCTGAGGCGATACTGGGCGCCATCGCTCGTATTTAGGGGTCCCTCTTCAGGTAGTAGCCAATTAGTATGGTGGCATGACTGCTCCGGACATCAAGCCCCGTTCCCGCGTTGTTACCGATGGCATTGAAGCCACCACGTCGAGGGGCATGCTCCGCGCTGTCGGCATGGGCGATGATGACTGGGATAAGCCCCAGATTGGTATCGCGAGCTCCTGGAACGAGATCACCCCCTGCAACCTTTCCCTTGCCCGCCTGGCCCAGGCGGCCAAGGAAGGCGTTCACGCCGGCGGCGGCTACCCGCTGCAGTTTGGAACAGTGTCTGTTTCTGATGGCATCTCTATGGGGCACGAAGGTATGCACTTCTCGCTCGTGAGCCGTGAAGTCATAGCCGATTCCGTGGAGACAGTGATGCAGGCCGAACGCCTTGATGGCTCCGTGTTATTGGCTGGTTGTGACAAGTCGATTCCTGGCATGTTGATGGCTGCAGCGAGGCTCGATCTTGCCTCCGTGTTCCTCTATGGGGGGTCCATTGCTCCTGGTTGGGTGAAGCTCTCCGATGGAACTGAAAAAGAAATCACCATCATCGACTCCTTTGAGGCCGTTGGTGCGGTCAAGGCCGGGAAGATGTCCGCCGAGGATGCCCACCGCATCGAGTGCACATTCGCGCCTGGCGAGGGCGCGTGTGGCGGTATGTATACCGCCAACACCATGGCCAGCATTGCCGAAGCCTTGGGTCTCAGCCTTCCGGGCTCAGCATCGCCTGCGTCCTATGACCGTCGCCGTGACTACTTCGCTCACAAGTCCGGCGAAGCTGTGGTCGAGATGCTGCGCCAGGGTTTGACCGCCCGGAAGATTCTGACCCTCGAGGCCTTCGAGAATGCGATTGCCGTTCTTATGGCCCTTGGCGGCTCGACAAACGCCGTCCTGCACCTCCTTGCGATTGCTAATGAGGCCGAGGTCGAGCTGACTCTTGATGACTTCAACCGGATTGGCTCCAAGATCCCACACCTCGGTGATTTGAAGCCTTTTGGCAAGTACGTGATGAATGACGTGGACCGCCACGGTGGCGTGCCCGTCTTGATGAAGGCATTTGTTGATGCCGGCATCATGCACGGCGATGTCATGACGGTAACCGGGAAGACCATGGCAGAGAACTTGGCCGCGATGACCATTGACCCGCTCGATGGTGAGGTTTTGCGAGCAATTGACAACCCGATTCACCCCACCGGAGGCATCACGATCTTGCACGGATCTTTCGCCCCCGAGGGTGCTGTAGTGAAGACTGCCGGTTTTGATGCCGCGGTCTTCGAGGGTCCTGCTCGTGTGTTCGAGCGCGAGCGTGCAGCGATGGACGCTCTCACCAACGGTGAGATCAAGGCCGGCGATGTGGTTGTCATTCGCTACGAAGGGCCCAAGGGTGGCCCTGGAATGCGCGAGATGCTGGCTGTGACCGCAGCAATTAAGGGTGCGGGTCTTGGTAAAGATGTATTACTCTTGACGGACGGTCGATTCTCAGGCGGCACAACCGGACTGTGTATCGGCCACATAGCTCCCGAAGCGGTAGACGCAGGTCCTATCGCCTTCGTGAGGGATGGTGACCTAATTCGGGTTGATATTCCATCTCGTAGCCTTGACCTACTCGTCGATGCCGACGAACTTGAAGCCCGCCGCACCGACTGGCAACCGCTTCCCCCTCGTTACACCCGCGGTGTGCTGGCGAAATACCAGAAACTGGTGAAGTCAGCAGCCTTGGGCGCTGTAACGAGCTAGAGCTATCTTTCGCGCACGTAACCAACAGGATGTAGTGGAATACACCATGGATGAATACGGTTTGGACCTCATTGATGCCGAGGCTCCTGAGTTGAGCCCAGAGGAACAAAGAAAAGCCCAGCTTGCCGCCAAGGCACCGGTGTTGACCGGATCCGGCGCAATTCTCAAGAGCTTGGAGCTCCTTGGCGTCAAGGATGTATTTGGTTTGCCAGGTGGCGCCATCATGCCTTTCTATGACGAGCTGATGTCGGCGGACAAAATCCGCCACATTCTGGTCCGTCACGAGCAGGGCGCAGGTCACGCAGCCGAAGGCTATGCGTCATCAACCGGCCGGCTCGGTGTGTGTATTGCCACCTCAGGTCCTGGCGCAACAAACCTCGTGACCGCGATCGCTGATGCACACATGGACTCGGTCCCGCTGCTCGCCATCACTGGCCAGGTTTTCTCTACTTCGATGGGGACTGACGCGTTCCAAGAAGTCGACATCTCCGGTGTGACGATGCCGATCACGAAGCACTCGTTCTTGGTGACGAAGCCCGAAGAGATTCCTGCCGTCATCGCTGCTGCTGTTCACATTGCTACCTCTGGCCGGCCTGGCCCAGTGCTTGTGGACATCACGAAAGACGCTCAGCAAAAGAGCGCCCCCTTTATTTGGCCTCCTGAGATTGATTTGCCCGGCTATCACCCGGTTACCAAGGCCAACCAAAAGCAGGTGCAGGTCGCTGCTCAAATGATTGCTGAAGCGGCCAAACCTGTTCTCTATGTTGGTGGCGGTGTGATTCGCGCGGGCGCCCACAAAGAGTTGGCGGCTTTCGCCAACAAGGTGGGCGCACCGGTCGTGACCACCTTGATGGCCCGCGGAGCGTTCCCTGACTCGAGCCCGCTGAACCTCGGAATGCCCGGGATGCACGGTACTGTCCCCGCTGTGCTTGCATTCCAAGAATCAGACCTGCTGATTGTTCTGGGCGCGCGATTTGACGACAGAGTTACCGGCAAGGCGAGCGAGTTTGCGCCACACGCCAAGGTGATTCACATCGACATTGACCCTGCCGAGATTGGCAAGATTCGTCACGCCGAGGTTCCCATTGTCGGTGATGTGAAAGACGTCCTGCAGGACTTGCTTGCCGCGTTCAACCAGGCAGCCAAAACGCACAAGCCTGACTACACCGCCTGGTGGGAGCGCATCGATTACTTGAAGGAACAGTTCCCGCTCGGCTTCGACGAGCCTGACGACGGTTTGTTGTCGCCCCAATGGGTGATCCAGAAGATTGGCGAAATGTCGGGACCCGAAGCGGTCTATGCCGCAGGCGTTGGCCAACACCAGATGTGGGCAGCACAGTTCATCAAGTATGAGCG
>WLEA01000112.1 GCA_009704535.1 Actinomycetota bacterium | reverse complement strand
TCGACCACGATTGCGTATTTGCCAAGCGCTTTTGACGAGCGCTCGCTCGGGATTCTCCGCGAGCGCTACCCAGACGCCATCATCGCCACCGAGGAGGATGCCGCGGTGCTGGGGCTCAACAGCTTTAGCGATGGGCACAACGTTGTCATTGCTGAACGTGCCACCACCTTCGCCGCCGACCTAGCCGATCGCGGCTATAACCCGATTGGGGTGGAACTCTCTGAGCTGCTGCTCGGTGGTGGAGGCGTCAAGTGCTGCACTCTAGAGTTGCGGTCATGACGGGGACGGCAACGCGCCAGGCACTAGCTCTCGAGGACTCGTTTCTCACTCATAATTACCACCCGTTGCCGGTTGTCGCAAAAAGTGCGAAGGGCGCGTGGGTGAAAGATGTTGAGGGCAAGAAGTATCTGGACTGTTTGGCCGCCTATTCGGCGGTCAATTTCGGTCACCGCCATCCGGTCCTAACGAGAGCGGCCAGGCGCCAGCTTCGGTCGGTGACCCTCACGTCTCGAGCCTTCCACCACAATCTTCTTGGGACTTTTGCCAAGGAGCTGGCTGAGCTTGTGGGTATGGAGATGGTGCTTCCCATGAACAGTGGCGCCGAAGCCGTCGAGAGCGCCATCAAGGTTGCCAGAGCCTGGGGTTATCGGGTTCGAGGTGTGCCAGAGAACATGGCGACCATCATTGTGGCGGACAACAACTTCCATGGGCGCACGATTTCGATTGTGAGCTTCTCCTCGGATGAATCCTCGAAGAAAGACTTTGGCCCCTTCACCCCCGGATTTGTTTCGGTCCCCTACGGCGACGCTGATGCCCTAGAAAAGGCGATGGATGACTCTGTCGTTGCCGTCTTGCTTGAGCCCATTCAGGGTGAGGCGGGGATCATCGTGCCGCCCGAGGGGTATCTGGCTCGGGTGCGCCAGGTGACCAAAGACCGCAACGTGCTTTTGGTCCTTGATGAGATTCAATCGGGCCTCGGTCGGACCGGTGCGACACTCCAGTGTCAGAACGAGGGCGTCGTGCCAGACATGGTGATTCTTGGCAAAGCACTTGGCGGTGGAATTGTTCCGGTGAGTGCGGTTGCGGGAATGAGATCCGTTCTTGGCGTTCTCGCTCCCGGGCAACACGGTTCGACCTTTGGCGGGAATCCCCTGGCTGTTGCGGTGGGTCTAGCCGTCGTGCGATTGCTGGCCACCGGAACCATGCAAAAGCGCTCGAGGGCGCTCGGTGTTCACCTTCACCGCAGGCTCCAAGAGTTGATTGGCCACGGTGTCCTTGATGTTCGGGGTGTTGGGTTGCGGGCTGGAATCGATATCGATCCAGTGCTGGCCACCGGTCGCGAGGTGTGTGAAGCACTGATGGTGCGAGGTGTGCTCGCGAAAGACACGCACGGATCGACCATTCGCTTGGCGCCACCCATTGTTGTCTCGAAGAAAGACCTCGACTGGGGCATCGATCAGCTGGCTGAAGCCCTGTCTGACCTGGCGAAGAAAAAGCGCGGTTAATGCTTGTCAAAAAAGTTAAGTTAGGTTAACCTAACTTATGTCACCTCTCTGGTGCGCCCAATGGCCACGCACCCTCGTCTCGCAAAGGAGAAACATGCCTGTTCTCGCGCGTACATGGGCTTTTGCCGCAGTAGCTTGGTTGTCTCTTGGTCTCTCGGCCTGCGCTCCCGCTGCCGAGAGTGAACCTCAGGCAGTGGACACGACAGCGGCCTCGGTGGAGCTGGTTGCTGACGACTACGTCATCTTGTATTCCGGGCGTGAAGAAATCCTGGTCCAGCCCTTGATTGATATCTTCACTGAAGAAACCGGCATCACGGTGGATATCCGCTACGCGGGAACCTCTGAGCTGGCAGCACAGCTTTTTGAAGAAGGTGACCAAAGCCCAGCCGGAGTATTCCTGTCTCAAGACGCGGGCGCGCTCGGTGCGCTGAGCGATGCGGGGCTCTTCGTGTCGCTTCCCGCTGAGATCACCGACCGGGTGGATGCGAATTTTTCCTCCACAGACTCATCGTGGGTCGGCGTGACCGGTCGCGCCCGCGTCATCGTCTATGACAGCGAAACAGTTGCCGCAGAAGACCTTCCCCAGAGCGTCGATGAGATTGTCGGCCCCCAGTGGTCGGGCAAGGTTGCCATCGCCCCGGGCAACGCCAGTTTTCAGTCCTTTGTTACCGCTTACCGTGTTCTCCTCGGAAACAGTGCTGCCGACCAGTGGGTGTCCGGCTTGGTGGTCAATGACCCACAGATCTATGAAAAGAACGGGGCAATCCTCGAAGCCGTCAACGACGGAATCGTTCCCCTGGGCCTCATCAACCACTACTACTGGTACCGTTTGGCGACCGAGCGCGGTGTGGAGAACATGCGTGCCCAGCTGCACTTCACCCCTGCGGGTGACCCTGCATCGATCGTGAATGTTACCGGTGCTGCTGTTCTGTTGTCGCAACAGGGCGACGCCGATGCGTTCCGCCTCGTCGAGTTCTTGGTCTCAGATCGTGCCCAGCAGTACTTTGTCGATGAAACGTTTGAGTATCCGCTAGTACCTGGCATTGATGCTCCCGAGGGCCTGCCGGCCCTTTCGAGTCTCCAAGTGGCTAACCTGGACCTCTCAGACTTGCGCTCGTTGGCTGAGACCCAGTTGCTACTGCAGAAGTACGGTCTGATTCTCTAATTCATTTCCCGAAAGGGCACCTGTGTCCCACAGCGCTGGCCTTGGCGCCACACGGCGACTCGTCACCAGGCCACCCTGGTGGCTCATTGGTGCCTCGGTGGGCGCAATCGCCCTGGTATCCATTCCCCTGGTGTATCTCGCGGTTCGCGGTTCCGGGATAACGGGCCAGGCGCTAATCGGTATTCTTACCGGTCCCCGTGTCGGCCCTCTTGCGCTCAACACTATTGCTCTGGCTGTTGCGGTGACCACAAGCTCACTGTTCTTCGGAACGGTGATTGCGGCACTGATTTCACGGCTTCGCATTGGTGCACCGCGGATGTGGCTGTTGTTTTCCGCGCTCCCGCTCGCCGTGCCCTCCTACCTGGCCTCGTATGGCTGGCTGGTTGTTATTCCAGGCCTCAACGGATTCTGGCCCAGTTTTGCCCTGTTGACCGCGGTCACTATGCCCTATGTCATCCTGCCGGTGGCAGCGGCTTTGCGGGGGACATCAGCCGATGGCGAAGCGGTCGCTCGCACCCTAGGGCGGGGGGCGGTGTCCGCTTTTTGGAGCGTTACTTGGCCTCAGGTCAGGCCGGCTGCGATTGCCGGTGCTTTGCTCGTGTTTCTCTATACTCTCAGCGACTTCGGTCTTGTGGCCATGCTCCGATTCCAAACACTGACCTGGGGTATCCAGCAGGCCTACGCGGCAAGCTTTGATCGAAGCCAAGCGGCCGTTCTCGCCCTGCTGCTGGTGGTGATGGCTTTAGCCGTTGTCGGCGCTGAGCGCAGTGCGCGAGGGCAGGTGCGACCCAGTGTTGCCACCCACCTTGCGGTGGAGCCGGTCCGTCCAGTTCGCCGGGTTCTTGTAGTCAGCCTCATCGCGACGCCAATCGTCATTGGCGTTCTTGTTCCCCTGGTGGGCCTGGGTGTGCGATTGCTCCAGGCTGAGACCTTGGCCACTCTGGATTTTGCCAGGTTGGCAACAGCAACGGGCAACACCGTGGGGGTCTCGCTGGGCGCAGCTACGCTCGCACTGCTCCTGGCCTTGCCAATTGCCGCCTTAACTGCTCGTTATTCCTCTCGCTGGGTGGGAGTCCTCGAGAGCATGGGGTATCTCTCGAACGCCCTGCCCGGAATCGTGGTCGGCTTGTCCTTGGTGTTCTTTAGCCTCCAAGTGCTGCCAGGGCTCTATCAGACCCTTGTTGTCCTTGTCTTCGCCTATGCCGTCCTGTTTATGCCAAAAGCGCTTGGCACCGCGAGGTCGAGCATTGAGAACGTCTCGC
>WLEA01000111.1 GCA_009704535.1 Actinomycetota bacterium | reverse complement strand
GCAAAGGGAAAGAACGCGTCCGATGCGGCGACGCTTCCCTTGGCCCTCAGAGCAGCGCGCGAGACAGCAAGGTGGCAAGAGTCAACCCGGTTCACTTGGCCCATACCGATTCCGACGCTTGCCGTGCCACGAGCCAGCAGAATCGCGTTTGACTTAACCGCTCGAACCGCGCGCCAGGCAAACTCCAGGGATTCCATCGTCGGCTGATCCGGTTGCGCGCCTGCAACCAGCGTCCACTCACTAGCGCTGGCAAAGTGGCGATCAGCGTCCTGGCGCAGGAAGCCACCAGAAATCTGTCGAATCTCCTGAGGCTCTGGAGCAAACCCCTCAGGCAGCTCAACGATACGAATGTTTGCCTTGCCGGCAAACACCTCGAGAGCTTCGGCACTAAAGCCAGGCGCTACGACCACTTCGGTGAAGATCTCGACAATCGAACGAGCAGTATCGGCATCGATTGGTCTGTTAGCGGCAATCACCCCACCAAACGCCGACACCGGATCGCACTCGTGGGCTAACTGGTGGGCGCCAAGCAGCGAAGACGCACTCGCGATGCCGCAGGGATTCTGGTGCTTGATAATGGCGACTGTGGGCTCCTGGTGGTCATAAGCAGCCCGCAGCGCAGCATCAGCATCCACATAGTTGTTATAGGACATCTCTTTGCCCTGAATAATCCGCGCAGAGGCGAGGCCGGGCTGGCCCAGAGTGTTCGCAAAGACCGCAGCCGATTGGTGCGAGTTTTCCCCGTATCGCAAATCGCCGAGCTTCTGCCCGTGGATGCTCGCGAAGTCGCCCCCGCTCATCCACCCGGCCACCGCGGCGTCATAGCGTGCGGTATGCCAAAAGGCGTTGCGGGCCAAAACCTGGCGTTGCTCGAGTGTGGTCCCACCCACTCGAAGCGATTCGATGAGATCGGGATATGCGCCAGGATCGACAACAATGGCGACACTGGCGTGGTTTTTCGCCGCGGCCCTCACCATTGCCGGGCCACCAATGTCGATGTGTTCAATGACGGCCTCGCCCCCGGCACCCGAAGCAACGGTCTCGACAAAGGGATACAGGTTGACAACGACAAGCCCAATCGCGGTGATGTCGAGATCCTCCAGCGCCTTCAGATGACTGTCTTTGCGAAGATCAGCCAAAATCCCACCGTGAATCCTGGGGTGAAGCGTCTTTACTCGACCATCCAGCGACTCCGGGAACCCGGTCACCTCGCTCACATCACGGGCATCAATACCGGCATCACGAAGGGTCTGAGCGCTTGAGCCGGTGGAGATGATCTCAATGCCAGCCTCCGCGAGAGCTCGGCCCAGATCGAGAAGACCGGTTTTGTCACTCACAGAAACCAGGGCGCGCTGTGGCATCAGCCGGGGAGATTGACTCATCGGGCAGAGCCCCCGTCCTGATTGCTGATTACCTGAGCGAGGACGTCCAGCAACAACTCCCGCTCCACCACTTTAATGCGCTCGTGAAGAAGCGCTTCAGTGTCACCAGGATGAATCGGAACACGCTTCCTCGCAAGAATCGGCCCGCTGTCGACACCGTCATCAACAACAATGACCGATGCCCCGGTTTCATGAACGCCAGCTGCCAGCGCATCGGTAACGCCGTGGGCGCCCGGAAACTCGGGCAAATACGCCGGGTGGGTGTTGAGAATTCTCGGGCCAAACCTGGTGATGACACCCGGGGGCAAGAGCTTCATAAAGCCGCTGAGAATAATCCAGTCCGGGTCGAACCCAGCAACCACCTCAGCGAGGCCATCCCCCCAGGCGTCCCTGCTGGGAAACTCGCCAGGCGACACGACGAAGGTGGGGATACTGCGCCGCCTCGCGTGACGGAGCCCAGCCGCGTCCTTATCGGAGCCAACGGCAACAACCTCGGCGGGAATTCCAGAGCCTGGCAGCGAGCTCAGCAGCGCATCAAGATTTGTTCCGCTGCCAGAAATCAGGACCACCAGCCTCGCCGCCCCGGCGCCCACCTATCGGCCCGCCCGCTGGCGTGAACGGTTCTGGACAGCGGCAATGGACCCCATCAACACACCGAGTGCGACCTCGAGTCCCCACCAAAGCATGACCGCCGCGGGATCGGGTCCAACCAGCTGGAATCGTCCAGGACCCAGGGACCCCGATGTCAACGAGGCCAGAAGGCCGCCAAACCCCGCGCTCACAGCCCCAGCCACCCCCGCCGTTGCAGCAAGCTTCACCAAGGGTTGGGAGAGGAAACCGATGTCAGCCCGGTTGCCAGCCAAGCCCCCCCTGTCCACCACGCGGGGTCCGACTGCGACACCGAGAATGAAGGCTGCCAATACGGGCAGTGCCACCACCGCGAAAGCAAAAGTCGGCGGGTCTGTGGGAACAATTCCCAGAACGGGCAGTGCTGGAACAATCTGAAGATTGGTGCCCAGTGGAGAGACCAACGCCCCTGTTCCCAAAGTGAAACCTGGCCCAACAATCCAGGTCGCGGCCCACACAATCAGGGTGGGCAGGATTGCTAGTTGAGCAACCGCCAGAGCAATTGATCCCATCACGCCGGGTTGCAGCGATTCAAAAATTGTGATCACCGTGGCAAACGAGACAATCAGCAACACTGCCACGGAGAGTGCCGCGAAGGACACTACCCCGGCCACCGCGGCACTCCCAGCAGTGAATCCAGCGCGGAGGATGTCTGCCAACGAGCCAGGCAGAGCGCTCTGTAAGAGGCTCTTGCCAGAGGAGTGGGGGCCCACCCAGGCGGCCACCGCCAAACCGGATGCCAAAAACAACGCCGGTCGCACCAGAGCATCAATCACTGGCATCGACACAACCTGTTGCGGCATAAAAACCACGAGAGCCAGCGATAGGAGCACGAGTGTGCCGACCGCTAGCGTCCACACCAGCAGAGGATAGACGGCGGTGGATTCGCGGCGTCCCATGCGAAAACCCCAGAGCAGCGTGAGTAAGCCAATGCCGAGCAAGGCAACATCGACGGTGAAATCTCTACTGAGAGCGCCGAGCGAGAGGGCGTCGGCCAGATCAGGTGGCACAGTGAACGAGAGCGGAACCCCGTGACCCAGGAACCAGATATCAACGGCAGCAGCCCACGACATCAGCAAATCCGTGGAAAAACCGTCATCAAACGCCCAGATCAGGGTCAGTGGCGCAAAGATAAGGCCGAGCCCCAAGCCCACTAAAACCACGATGTCTAGCACCGTAGCAAAGCTGACAATCCGAGCATTCATGGCGCCTCGAGCCTACCGCCGAGGGCCCCTCCCCAGCAGGTGCGACCTACAGCGCCTTGATGATCTCGCGCATCAGCGCCGCGGTCTCACTGGGGGTTTTTCCGACCTTGACGCCTGCAGCTTCCAAAGCCTCTTTTTTGGCCTGCGCGGTACCGGCCGATCCGGACACGATGGCGCCTGCGTGACCCATCGTCTTGCCCTCCGGTGCCGTAAATCCGGCCACATAGCCCACAACAGGCTTGGTGACGTGGGCCTTAATGAACTCAGCGGCACGCTCTTCAGCGTCGCCACCAATTTCACCGATCATCACGATCGCCGTGGTCTCGGGGTCGTTCTGGAAGGCCTCAAGAGCGTCGATGTGGGTTGTTCCCACAATCGGGTCGCCACCGATACCAATGGCAGTCGAGAACCCGATGTCTCGAAGCTCGAACATCATTTGATAGGTCAGGGTCCCAGATTTCGACACCAGGCCAATGGGGCCCTTGCCCGTGATTGTCGCGGGAGTAATGCCGGCAAGCGCCTCACCGGGCGTAATGATGCCTGGGCAGTTAGGGCCAATGATCCGTGTGCCACCGACTTTCTGGGCGTGAGCCCAGAACTCGGCCGTGTCCTGAACCGGAATTCCCTCGGTAATCACGACGAGTAGCGGGATGCGCGCGTCAATGGCTTCCAGGGCGGCATCCTTCGCAAACGCTGGTGGCACAAAGGCCACCGACACTGTGGCGCCGGTC
>WLEA01000110.1 GCA_009704535.1 Actinomycetota bacterium | reverse complement strand
GGCCCACGACATTGGCCATCCACCCTTTGGCCACAACGGCGAGCGAGCGCTCGCCGAGTGGGCAGCGGATGCCGGGGGCTTTGAGGGCAATGCTCAAACCTTCCGATTACTGGTGCGCTTAGAGCCAAAGACTGTCGATACCGATGGGGTTCCCAGGGGACTCAACCTCACAAGGGCCAGTTTGTTGGCGAGCATGAAGTATCCGTGGGACGCCGGAAGCGCTGAGGCTGACCCCAGCGGTCGCGACAAGTTCGGTTTTTATGAGGACGACCGCGATGTCTTCGACTGGGTGCGAAGCGGTGTGCCAGAGCGCTCACTGAGCCTCGAGGCAACCATCATGGATTTCTCTGACGATGTCGCCTACTCGGTCCACGATTTTGAGGACGCGATTGTCAACGGATTCATTGATCCGACCCTGCTTTCTGATTCGAATCATCGCGATGAGGTCCTCCACACAATGGTCTCGTGGGTCGGGCACGACCAGGCTGACTCCTTGGGTGCAGCGTGGGAGCGTTTGACCGGTGTGACCGGCTGGGTGAGCTCCTTCAGGCCACAGCGCGCTGAATTGGCCAGACTCAAGAACCTCACCAGCACCCTCATTGGCCGTTTTGCCTTGAGCGCCGTTGTTGATGACACCCGCAAGACACTCGTGGTTCCGGCAGAGACCGCTGCCGAGATCACAGTCCTCAAGGGCATTGTTTCGGTTCACGTGATGGCTCACACTGCTCGGCAACCCATTTATCTAGAGCAGCGAGCGATGCTGATTTCCCTTGCTGAGCACCTGTATTCCCACCCCGAGTCCCTGGACCCGGTGTTTTCTGGAGATTGGACGCTCGCCACAACCCCCGCTGAAAGAAAGCGTGTTGTGTCAGACCAAGTGGCCTCACTCACCGACCAGTCAGCGACGGCGCTCCATGAGCGCCTGTGTTCCTAGGTCTTTTCCACAGCCTCGAGTGAACGCGGTGGTAGGTCACGGCGGCTAACTAGACTTGGCCTGTGGCGGGGTTGATTAAGCGCAGTGACATCGATGAGGTGCGCCAGCGCGTCAACATTGCGGAGGTTGTCGGCCAGTATGTGACTCTCAAGTCCGCTGGTGTCGGGTCCATGAAGGGCCTGTGCCCTTTCCATGACGAGCGAAGCCCGAGCTTCCATGTTCGTAGTCAGTCTGGTTTTTATCACTGCTTCGGCTGCGGTGAGGGCGGTGACGTGTATACGTTCGTGCAGAAGATGGACCACATCAGCTTCCAAGAAGCCGTCGAACGGTTGGCGGGAACCATCGGATATCCGCTGCATTACGAAGAGGGGGGCAAAGCCGCCGACACGAGCAATCGAACGCGGTTGTTGGCAGCTAACTCTGCGGCCGAAGAGTTCTTCAGGAGCCAACTGCTGACCCCCGAGGCCGAAAAAGGCCGCGTATTCCTGGGGGACCGGGGGTTTGATGCTCTGGCAGCGGAGCGCTTTGGGGTGGGCTATGCGCCCCAGTCCTATGACGCTTTGTCGAAGAAACTCACCGGTGCGGGCTTTACAATCGCCGAGATTACTGAAGCCGGCCTTGTTTCTCAGGGCGACCGGGGCACCTATGACCGCTTTAGAGGGCGACTGGTGTGGCCTATCCGAGATGTCTCTGGTGCCACCATCGGTTTTGGGGCAAGGAAGCTCTACGACGATGACCAAGGACCCAAGTATTTGAATACACCGGAAACACCCGTGTATCACAAGTCCAGGGTGCTCTACGGGCTTGATTTGGCCAAGAAAGACATCGCAAAGTCCCGCCAGGTGGTCATTGTCGAGGGTTACACCGACGTCATGGCCTGCCATCTGGCAGGTATCACCACGGCGATCGCGACCTGTGGGACAGCGTTTGGCTCGGATCACATCACGGTTGTTCGCCGGGTGCTGGGCGACTCTGACGATCCCGCACAAGCGAGTAAGGGCGAGGTTGTCTTCACCTTTGATCCGGATGAAGCTGGTCAGAAAGCGGCCTCTCGGGCCTTTGCTGAAGAGTCTCGCTTTGCTGCTCAGACCTTCGTCGCAGTGCCCCCCGAGGGCCTTGACCCCTGCGATGTGCGCATATCGCGCGGCGATGAAGCACTGAGGGAAGTTATTCGCTCCAGACGACCTATGTATGAATTCATGATTCGACGGGTGATGGATCAGTGTGACTTGAACACCGTCGAGGGACGAACTCAGGCTCTACGGGCAGCGGTTCCGGTTGTTCACAAGATTCGAGACCGCGTTATTCGGGATGGCTATGCGCGTGAGCTAGCTGGGTGGTTGGGTATGAACCCTGTTGATGTTGCCCGTGAGATCAACCAAGCAGCCAAAGCTCAGCCGGGCACTGGAGTGTCGAGCAGCGGTGGGTCCAGTGTTGTGGCTGCGACCGCTCCAGACACAGGGCAGCCCTACAACCTTTCTGCGCTCTCGAATGACCCCGTCACGCTCTTGGAGCGTGACGGGCTGATGGTGATGCTTCAGCATCCCGATGCCGTGGGGGCCGAACGAGCGCGGGCCGTTCTGGAGACACATGTCTCGCACGGCGCGTTGGCGCTGGTGCGCGATGCTATGGTCTCTGCGTTTGAGCACTACAACACACCCTCCTGGGTCACCAAGGTGACCGAGGAAACCCCTCCCGCCCTCGCAGCCCTCGTGGGTCAACTCTCGGTGGCACCGCTTCCTCAGAAGCCAGACCACGTGGAGCGCTACGCGCAAGGAGTTACGGGATCGTTGCTGGATCGTGAGCTACTGCGCAAAAAGGCAGAGTTGATGAGTCTGTTGCAGCGCAGCGATGCCACCGCCGAGGGCTACAGAGGACTCCAAGAGCAGCTGGTTGCCATCGAGGCCGAGCGCAGGGCCTTGCGCGAGGATTAGCGCTCACGCTCACAGCCTGGCGCTGTTGTCGCTATGGCTGATACCGGCATAAAATGGCTCTAGACGCTCTGCTAACATCGGGGCGTAGCATCGCATTCCTCGATAGCTCAATTGGCAGAGCAACCGGCTGTTAACCGGTAGGTTCTTGGTTCGAGTCCAAGTCGGGGAGCCACAGCGCCGGAGGTAGCCGGGTCTTAGTCGCAACGGAGAGTCGAGGGGCGAGTGCTGGATTTCCTGGCAACACAGTTCCTCTGGATTGTGTCAACCATGCTGGTTGTCTCAGTCAGTGCTATCGGGGTTGCCCTGTTCTTTGCGCGTGTAGCACAGAACTCCAGGGTTGCTCTTGCTCACCGTGCGGACGACATCCAGCAGTCGATCGCCGATCGAGCTGAACTTGAGCTGAGACTTGCTGAGCAGGCAGACCGTATGCGGCTCATCGCCGAAGTTCACGATGGGGCTGCCGCCACACTCACCGGGCTGATTTCCCAAGCGGAGGGTGCACGGTTTGGCGCGACATCCGACCCCGAGGTGGCGTCCCGGGCGGCCGCGGCAATTGCTGATCAAGCACGCCATGCGCTCAATGACATGCGCCGCGTTGTCAACGTCGCGCGCGATGGCGCAGCCGAAGTCGACAACATCCCAAGCCTTAGCTCCATCAATGACCTGTTCGACGCGATGGGTGAGTCTGGCATCACGGTGCGCTTTGAAGAAAGCGGCACAGCGTTTAGCGTTGCGCCAAGCGCTGAACTGGCAATTTTTAGAATTTTGCAGGAGGGCCTCAATAACTCCAGGGTGCACGGTGGTCCGGGCACGACGGTCAAGGTGTCAATGGCGTGGACTGAGCAGGGGCTCCACCTGCGCATCGATGACGATGGCATTCGTGCGCAGCGCCAATTGGAACCAGACGCCCCCTACACGATTGCTGATGATAAAGCTGCGTTGGTCGAGATGTTCTCCGGGCGCGGGATGCGCGAGATGAAGATTCGGACCGGCACCTTCGGTGGGGTTTTCTCTGCCCACCGGGTGCCAGGTGTGGGCTTTAGCGTCTCGGTTGCCTTCCCCGCGCTTCGCTTCCACAACGG
>WLEA01000011.1 GCA_009704535.1 Actinomycetota bacterium | reverse complement strand
GAGATAAAGTCGCGAAAGGCTTCAGAAATCGGTGTGGTTGAGCGGTTTTCCGGGCTGCGAGGGTGCTCCTGGTCAGTCACCCCACCAGTCTGACACGTAGCATGGAGCAGTGCCATCCAGACGCATCGACCTCCATTCCCACTCCCGGTACTCCGACGGGTCTGATTCACCCGCTGAACTCATTGCCGAGGCCTCTGCGGCGGGAGTGGATGTGGTGGCACTCACCGACCACGACACCCTGGCGGGTATTGACGAGGCGACGGGTGCCATTCGTGGCACCGGAATGACTCTGGTGCCAGGCATTGAATTGAGCGCTCAGGTTATTGATCCCCTACCCGGCGCCGTTCCGCGCAGCGTTCACGTACTGGGTTTGTTGGTGGATGGGCATGACGCAGAGCTGGTCGCCGAGATGGCGCGCATTCGAGACCATCGGGCTGATCGGCTGCGTTTGATGGTGGAGAAGCTTGCCGTGGATTTCGACATCAGTTGGGACGAGGTGCGGGGAGGCATGGCCGCTGGCGCGACCCCGGGGCGGCCACACATTGCTCAGGTGCTGATTGCCAAAGGCTACTTCCCGGACACCGATGCTGCCTTTGCCACGGCGCTTCGGGCCGATGGTCTTTACCACGTCCCGCACTACGCACCTCGGCTGCTCCGGGCACTAGAGATCATCACCAATGCCGGCGGGGTGGCGATTCTTGCGCACCCAGCGACGGGGGCGCGCTCGGGAGCGCTCGACCACAGCGCGCCCCTTCTCGAGCTCATCGCTGCCTACTCGCTCTATGTCGATGCTGGCCTCGCTGGCCTTGAAATTGATCACCGAGAGAACACCGAAGATGGCAAGGCTGTGTTGCGCAGCGTGGCCAGTGAGCTGGGGCTCATCGTTACCGGGTCCAGTGATTACCACGGTGACCGCAAAGGTAATCGTCTTGGTGAAAACACCACCTCAGAAGAGCACTACGAGGCGATTCTTTCCAGGGCGACTGGCGCTGCCCCGATTAGCTTGTAGTGCGCCGACGCTGACGAGTCCGGGCGCGGCCGCGCTGGTCACCCATGTCACTCGGGTCGTGAGCGTGGGGCTTTTTCGCGGGGACAGTCTTTGTCCGTGGCGGCTCCCCGGCGCGCTTTTCCTTCTGAGGGATAGGGGTTGTCTTCACGCGACCCTTAGTTCCCTCGGGAATATCTAAGTCCTTGAGGAAGTGAGGGGATGAGGAATACGTTTCCACGGGCTCGGGGATTCCCATTTCGAGGGCCTTGTTGATGAGCGCCCACTTATGAAGATCGTCCCAATCCACGAAAGTTACGGCGATGCCGGTTTTTCCAGCGCGTCCGGTGCGGCCGACGCGGTGAAGATAGGCCTTGTCATCCTCGGGGATGGTGTGGTTGATGACGTGAGTGACGTCGTCGACATCAATTCCCCGCGCTGCCACGTCAGTGGCGATGAGCACGTCGTGCTTGCCCGCCTTGAAGGCGGCCATGGCGCGTTCGCGAGCGTCCTGGCTCAAATCTCCGTGGACAGATCCCGCGGAGAATCCGCGGTCAGTGAGCTCCTCCTGGAGTCTGGCTGCTTGACGTTTTGTTCGGGTGAACACCACGGTCTTGCCACGGCCTTCGGCCTGCAGAATGCGGCCGATGACTTCGTCTTTATCTAGCGCGTGCGCGCGATAGACAAAGTGTTTGATGTTGGCCTGGGTGATGGACTCATCCGGTGACGTCGCACGAATATGTATCGGCTTGTTCATGAAGCGCCGAGCGAGCGCGACCACGGGCCCAGGCATGGTGGCCGAGAAGAGCATGGTGTGACGGGTGGGGGAGGTCTGGGAGAAGAGCCTCTCGACGTCTGGCAAAAAGCCAAGGTCAAGCATTTTGTCTGCTTCGTCGAGAACCATGACCTTCACATCAGCAAGTGAGAGAAGACGCTGGCTTGCGAGGTCCAAAAGGCGGCCGGGTGTTCCCACCACAATCTGGGCGCCGGCTTTGATGGCATCCACTTGACCCTCATAGGCCTTGCCACCATAAATCGAGACCACCGCGGTGGATCGATTGCTGGCGGCAAGAACGATGTCTTCGGTGACCTGGACTGCCAACTCGCGGGTGGGCACCACAATGAGAGCCTTGACGCCGGGTTCTGGGTTCTTCCCCAGCGCTTGGATCAGAGGTAACCCAAAACCAAAAGTCTTACCGGTGCCTGTTTTGGCCTGACCGATAATGTCTTGGCCGGTGAGTGCGATGGGAATAGTTTGTTCCTGAATAGGAAATGGTTCGAGGATGCCCTTGCTTGCTAGAGCGTCGACCAGGTCGGACTCAATGCCGAGGTCGGAGAAATTCACTATCTGTACTGCCTTCTGTCGTATTTTCTCCCAGTCTAGGCGCAGGGCCCGATGCCCGCCTGCCAAGCCCGGCTAAGCTTGGAGCATGCCCTGGTTCTGGCGCAAGAAAAAGCAGGATAGCCCCGCATACCGGATCACTCCGCGCAAAGAACCCTCGCCCACGAGCAAAGTGGATGTCAGCGAGCTGACTCCACCGGCTGCAGATTATCTCGCCAGCGCCTGTATTTTGGAGCTCACCGCAGCGAGTGAACTTGCTGCCGTAGCGAGCGAAGCGTGGTCGGCAGAGGATGCCGACGCGTTGATGGTTGCCTCTGGCATGGCAATGGATCGCTATCGCGCACTGCGAGCTCTGGTGGCTGATTATGAGAAAGACGTCTCTGGGGCGATTGCTACACCGCGTCACAGGTTAAGCGGTCACCTCGAAAGGTTTGTCACCACGCGCTGGTATGAGCGGGTGGGCACCATCTATGTTGTCTTTGGTCTCACCCGCGACTTCTGGTTACTTCTGGCTGGGGGCTTGCCCAAGAATTTACGAACCCGGGTGACGGAAATCCTTCGTGATGGTGGGGAAGAAGACCTTCTGACCGGAGTCCTAGAGCGAGTGCTCCAGGTTGACACCCGGTACGTGTCGCGGCTGAGTCTGTGGGCCAGGCGATTAGTCGGTGATGCGATGTTGATCTGTAAAGACGCGTTGGATGACGCGGTGGTCAGCGCGGATGACGCCGTAACAAAGCTCGAGCCTATATTTACCGATGTCCTGGCTCGTCACACCAGTCGCTTGGAGCGGGTGGGTCTTACCGCGTAGTGCGGCCAGTGAGTTCTGCCCACAGGGCGTCATCTGCCAGCTGGCGACGCTTGGGAAGAATGAATCCCAGTGCAATCGGCACTGCGGCGCTAAGGCCGAGTGCTCCAATCCAGGGCCAGATGCCAGCCGGGTCAAGTCCCGCCCACACTGCAATCGCCCAGGAGAGTGACCCGGCGATGATTCCGATGGAGGGCATCACAAACAATCCGTGCATGGCGCGACCTGGAATCAGGTAGCGCAACACGAGGCCGATGAGGCCGGAGAAGGTCACCACCAACACAAGCTCCATGGTTAGGGCGCGAAGCCGACCTTCCGGGACTTCTCTTCACCAATTTCAACGAACGCTAGAGTCCTCGAGGCGACGACGAAGATGTGGCCTTTCTCGTCCTCCAGCCGCAGGGTTCCCTTGTCATCGGCCAGGGCGGTAGCGATGGCTGTCTCCAACTCGGGCGTGCTCTGGGTCGTCTGAATGACGAGTTCGCGGGCAGTGTTCACAATTCCGATACGTATTTCCACATCCCTAGCGTACGACACGTCGGCCGTGTGGTTTAGCCTCGAAACTTATGGAGGCGAACCCCGCAGCGATAGTGGCCAGAGAGGCCTCTGCGACGTCGCTGATTGTGGGTGCTCCGGGCAGTGGCAAGAGCACGCTTCTGATGTCCCGCCTGGTTCATCTTGCGGGGGCCGGCTCACCGGTCGATGGGCTGATTATCCTCACTCCCTCCAGAGCACAGGCCTCGATGGTTCGTGACCGGGCAGGTCTTGCCTTGGGACGCGCTACCTGGGGCCCCAGAGTTCGCTCGGTGGCCTCTCTCGCGTTCTTGTGTGTGCAGAGCGCCAACCGCCAGGCCGGTGCGCCAGCGCCTGATCTTGTCTCTGCGAGCCAAACCGATGCCGACATTGCCTCTCTTCTCCTAGGTCACGCGGAAGATGGCTCTGGCCCACAGTGGCCTCATCCTCTTGCCGCCATGGTGAGAGAGCTCCCGGTGTTTCGTCAAGAGCTCCGGGAGTGGATGGCGAGGGCCACTGACTATGGCCTCGACAACGAGACCCTCGACGCTGTGGCTGACACTCATGGCCGCCCTGAGTGGAAGGCTGCCGCGGCGTTTCGTGCCGAATACCAGGCGGTTCTCGCGAGTGCGCGCCCTGGAGCATTCGATAGCTCAGAAATCATTCGCCGCGCCATTGTGGTTCTTGAAGGGGGCCTGCCCTCGGGGCTTGATTCTCTGGTGCACGTATGTGTGGATGACGTCCATGACATGACCCAGGCTTCCCTCGATTTCTTGGACGCCCTCAAGAATCTTGGCCTGGGGCTCACCATAGTTGCCGAACCCGATGTTGCCGGGAACACCTTCCGAGGCAGCGAGCCCGAGGGTCTCAGCCGTCTTGCCAGCGCGTGGTCGCTCACCCCAGAAGTTTTGCCCAGTGTCCATCGACACGGGCACGCCATCAGAGGCGTAGTGGCGAGTGTCACCGAGAAGATCGGCACCGCTGGTATGGGGTTGCAACGACGCGCACCCTCGGTCGTTGGTGAACCCGGTCAGGTCTTCACTCTTGTGGCGCCGAGCGCTCACCGTGAATCCGGTGACATCGCTTCGTTCATCATGACCAGCCATCTCCAGCACGGAGTGCCCCTCGATCGCATTGCCGTCGTTGCCAGGCGGGGCAGTCGAGTGCAACGCCTGGTTCGCGAACTCACGAACCACGGCATCGCCGCGAGAGCAAACCTTGCTGGTGTTGCTCTGAGAGATCAGCCGGCAGCTCGAGATCTTGTGGAATTGGTTGCTGTGGGCCTCGGGCTTCGCCCGCTTGGCCCACAGACCGCCGTGGCACTGCTCTCTGGTCGTTACGGCCTCATGACCACGCAGGAGCTTCGCAGGCTTCGATTCGCCCTGCGACTCCTTGCTGACCCAGACCAGCCCTACCAACCCATTGATCAGATTTTGGCTGATGCCCTCGGTCATCGAGGTGGCTTTGCTCTCGTGGACGCCAGCGTTGGTGCCAAAGCAACCACTATTGCCCAGATTCTCGATGACATCCGAGGGGCCTCACCTGGCACCCCCGTGACCGAGTTGCTGTGGATGGCGTGGTCGGCAAGTTCCGCTCGACTCGGCTGGGAAGCCGGGGCACTCGCCGGCGGTGAGCGCTCGGGGGGCGCTCACCGTGCGCTTGATGCCGTAGTTGCGCTGTTTCACCAGGCCGCCGATTTTGTTGAAGCGCAGCCCGGTGCGAGCTCTGCTGTGTTTATCGAGAACACCCTGGAAGCTGAGGTGCCAGACGATGTGGTCTTGCCGGCCTCAGCGTGGTCAGCCGTCACGGTGTCGACACCCTCCGGGCTTCAGGGCACCGAATTTGATGTGGTAATCGTCTCTGGCGTGGAAGAAGGCGTGTGGCCTGACCTGCGCCTTCGCGGTTCCTTGTTGCGTTCCCACCAGATGGTGCGAAGCGCCAGGGGTGAGGCAGGGGACGTTCTCAATGAACGCAAGATCGTGAAGGACGACGAACTCCGACTTTTCGCCATGGCACTCTCTCGCGCCACGACGACCGTGTTGGTCACCGCGACAGACTCTGAGGAGGCACCGCCAAGTCCACTGTTTCACCTGGTGGACGCACAGGCGACCAGGATTCAGAGCCGACCCGAGGGCCCGCTGTCTGAGCGCACTCTGACGGGCCTGCTTCGGCGCGATCTGGTTCGCGCGGTGGAGCGCGGTGCGGACACAGGACGCCTCGCTAATGATCTGGCAATCCTCGCCTCACTGGGGGTTGCCGGTGCGCACCCGCGTGACTGGTGGGGCATCGCAGAGCCCAGTAGCCAGGGCCCGCTGTTTCCGGAGGGCGACGTCCCCGTCTCGCCCTCGGGTCTTGCGACCCTCGAAGAATCTCCCGTCGAGTGGTTCCTGGACACTCTGGCCAGGAACGAGTCCGCTCCCGAGCGAGGGCTTGGATCGCTGTTGCACCGGGCGCTGGAAGAGCACCCCCGCGGGAGCGCTCTGGAGATGTGGGAGGTTGTTGATCACTCCTTTGGTCAACTCGACTATGAGCCTGGCTGGGTTCAGTCTCTCCAGCGGCGCTTGGCTCGAGCCATGGTCGACGCCATGGCCGACTACCTCCGCGACCGGGAAGGCGAGGGGTTTGTTCTCGCCGGAGTGGAACAGGGCTTCCAGATGCGCTTTGGGCGAGCCATTGTGCGCGGGGTCATTGACCGCGTTGAAGTGACCCCGGAGAACACGCTTCTGGTTGTTGATCTCAAAACCGGCCAACACGTGACTGATGCCGGAGTGGTCGATAACCCGCAAATGTTTGCCTATCAGTTGGCGCTGCAGAGCCCCGAGTTGCTCGTGGAGCTGGGGCGCGCGGACATGGGGCACGCCGGCGCCGTCCTGCTCTTTGTGAAATCTGGCGTGGGGGGAAAGCGCTACCGCTTGGCCACTCAAGCGCCACTGGACGACGCGGCCAAGGAAGCCTTCCTAGAGAGGCTCGATAAGGCGGTGGCGATTATCTGCGCCGCGGAATTCGCGGGAGCTCCCCGGGTCTTTGGCTCCGGCGGTCACAGTAGGCATCGCTGGCACTTCGTGGGGCAGGTGTGTGGCGATGTTTAGTGCCAGGGAGATCGCTGCGAAGCTCGGTCAATTCGAGCCCACCGCCGAACAGGAAGCAATTATCGAAGCCGATCCCGCGGGCACCTATCGCGTGATTGCCGGAGCCGGCTCAGGAAAAACCGAGACCATGGCGCAACGCGTGCTGTGGTTGGTTGCGAACAACCACGTTGCACCCGGCGAGGTGCTGGGCCTCACATTCACCCGCAAAGCAGCCGGGGAACTGGGCCGCAGAATCTCTGAGCGCTTAGCCGAGCTTGCCACTAGCGGCGTTGTCCGCACCGGGGATGAGTTTGATACCCCGAGCGTTGCCACGTATAACTCGTTTGCCTCTGGCCTCTATCGCGAATACGCGGCTCTGCTGGGACGAGACCCCGATGCTCAGGTGCTCTCGGAAGCGAGCGCCTGGGGCCTTGCGCGCAGTGTGGTGGTAGCTAGCACAGACCCGGCACTCCTCAAGTGGGAGTACTCGGTGGGAGAACTCACTCGGGTGGTTCGCCTCTTGGCTTCGCGAGTCAGCGAAAATGCGGTGAGCCTCTCGGACATCGATGCGTTTGCCACGCAGTTTCGAACACTTCGTGATTTGCCACCCGGTGGATCAGGGCGCTATGCCGAGGTCGAGGCATGGAGCGACACCGTTGATTCACTGATTCCGATGATGGGGCTGGTGGCTGACTACACCCGAGCCAAAGCCCTCCGGGGTGTCATCGAGTTCTCTGATCAGGTTGCGCTCGCTTTGGAATTGGTCTCGACCCACCCGGAGATCTGCGAGAACATCCGGGCATCGCACCGCGTGGTGCTCCTGGATGAATATCAAGACACGAGCGTTGCTCAAAGCTCGTTGCTCTCCATCCTGTTCCCAAGCCACCCGGTGATGGCGGTGGGCGATCCGTATCAGGCCATTTATGGCTGGCGGGGGGCTAGTAGTTCGAACCTCAGTGATTTCGATAGAGCCTTCGGGGGTGGTGCACCCGCCACCTTCACCCTCTCCACCAGTTGGCGCAACGGTACGCACGTGTTGAACGTCGCCAACGAGATTGCGACTCCACTGGCAGCGTTGCCAGGCCCCGATGTTGGGGTCCTCCAGCCGGCGCCCGCTGCGAGCACTCAACCTGTCGAGGTGGTCTTTGAGGAGACCATCCACGATGAAGCGGACGCAGTGGCGAGGTGGCTAGTCGACAAGCTTGCCGAGGGGGATAAGCGGCCTACGGCTGCAATCTTGGTCCGCCAGCGCCATCACCAGCGAGCATTCGTTGACGCGCTTGGCGCCAGGGGAGTCCCTGTCCACGTGCTCGGCATTGGCGGACTCCTGGATGACCCAGTTGTTGCCGACATTGTCTGCGCGCTGCGGGTAATCATCCACCCTCACGCCGAGACGGAGCTTGTTCGCCTGCTCTCTGGTGGCAGATGGCGTCTTGGGGTTTCGGACCTCCACGCTCTTGCCACCACCGCACGATGGCTCGAGGGACGAGATGCCAGTGGTAGCGCTCTTGATGCCACGGCCAAATCCAGGCTCAAAGAGTCGGTTGCCCCCAGTGATCACGCGGGCTTGCGCGATGCGCTGTCCTTTATCGTCCGAGCCCCCTCCGAGCACCACCAGCGCAAGCTCTACAGCGAGGCCGGGCTTTCGCGCCTGGCGGAAGCGGAAGCGACGCTCAGGGCTCTCAATGATGCCCATGTTGCGAGTGTTGATGACGCGATCGCCATGGTCGAGCGTGCTCTCGGGCTTGATGTCGAAGTTCTTGCCCACCCGGGTCGCTCGCGCAGCGTCGCCGCCAGGGAAGCCTTGATGGATGCCCTCAACACCTACCTCGCGGTGTCTGATGATGCCTCCGTCAGCGGGTTTGTGCAGTGGCTCGCCGATGCTGAAACGAGGGACAACCTCACGCCCCGTCAAGAACCCGCGGAACCTGGTTGCGTGCAGGTGTTGACGATTCACGGCTCGAAAGGTTTGGAGTGGGACATCGTGGTTGTCCCACGTGTCGTTGACGACGAATTACCGGGGCCTGGGAAGAACAGAAAGGGTTGGTTGAGCCGAGGAGAGTTGCCCTATGTCTTCCGAGGGGATCGTGGGAGCCTCCCGGACTTCGGGTGGCAGGCCGCCACGACGAGGAAAGAGGCGATGGCTGTTTTTGGCCAGTTCAAAGAGGCTCTCTCGGACCACCAACTCGCCGAAGAGCGCAGGCTCATGTATGTCGCGGTGACCAGAGCAAAGCACCATCTCTTACTCAGCGGTTCTTTCTGGGCTGCACAACAGAATTCTCGGGGCCCCTCGACGTTCCTCACAGAGCTCGCCGATGCCGGCCTCATTCCCACGCTCCCGTTGGCCTCCACGCACGAAACCCCGCCGGAACAAGACGACGCGCAGGAGCGTATCTGGCCGGGCGACCCACTCGGAAGCAGGCGAGCGCTAGTAGAGCGCGCCGCCCAGGCCGTGCTTGATTCCGCATCGGGCTTGGATGGCACTGCCGCTGCCTGGGACCCGAGACTTCAGTTGCTTCAGGCCAAGCGCCAGGAACCTGGTACCCGTAGGCTTCGGTTCCCGGTGCGCATCCCCGCCTCAGCCCTCGAGCGATTAATCTCAGATCCGCAGGCCTATCGTCGTGCGCTGTTGCGGCCTATGCCCTCCAGGCCGCAGGCAGCTGCGCTGCGCGGGACGCTCTTCCACCGGTTTGTGGAGCAGCGCTTCGCTCAGGTTCACCCAGGCGTGCTTTTTGATAGTGACGCGGAGTGGGATGAACCTGCCGAGTCATCTCTCTCGATCGAGCAGTGGCGGGAGCGCTTTGAAGCCTCAGAATTTGCTGGCCTCGAACCGGTCGCGATTGAGCCAGAGCTTCAGGTTCCAGTGGGCGAACACATCATCATTTGCAAGATTGATGCGGTCTTCCCTACTGAGACTGGCGTGCGCATCATCGACTGGAAGACCGGCGCTGCGCCCGCAACACCCGAAGCGCTTGTCGCCAAGAGCATCCAATTGGCGGCGTATCGCCTGGCGTGGTCCCAGTGGTCCGGTCTTGATGCCTCACAGATCGAGGCTGCCTTCTGGTTTGTGGAGACAGAAACCTTGGTGACGCCTGACTATCTGCCCAGTGCCGCCGAGCTCGGCTCGCTCATTGACGAGGCTGTTGCTCGGGTTATTGCGCCAGAGGGTGCCGAGCATGACTAATGGTCTGCGTGATTGCCTGGTCTAAGTCACCGGACACTCGGTCATTGAGCGCCACCAGCATGTCTGTTGCGTCTTGGGTGATGGTGTCATTGCCCAAATCCATTCCGTGGAGTAGCCACTTGGCGACATCGAGCTCAGCCCAGAATCTCGCGCGCTGCATAATCCAGCGGTCCGCGTGATTACGAGCGGAGTGGTAGGCGGTGATCGCTGCGGCGGAGAAACTCTGCGAGCTCGGGGTGCTGAGCCAGGCCATATCGTGGGCTGGGTCACCCACCCGGAAATTCCGCCAGCCCGTCACGCCAAGAATCCGGTTATTGCCGGCTAAGAAGCGCCCGAGGCCCATCCGGCCATGAATGACAGTGACTTCACACTGCCATAGTGCGCGGTCCTCGCACGCGGTTTCCCAACGCCGCAGGAGTGACTGAGGCAACAATCCCGTTGCGGCCGTGCGGTCAACGATCCCGGCCGCTTCACGAAGCGAGTCAAGCGCGCTGGCCACGGGGCGGTGGTGGTCACTCAGCGTGGTCGTGGGGAGCTGGTGAATATCGGCAAGTGCCTGGCCGATGGCGGTGGCAAGTTCCGGGGTGAGGTTCTTCGCGATCGGGCTCTGGCCTGGCAGGTAGTCGCTGACGCTCAGGGTTCGGCCCTGCACCGTGAGTGTCCCGAGGATCCGGGGAACCTGAAATGGCAGCCGTGAACGAAGACCTTCGGTGAGTGCCTGGGCGGCACTAATCCGCTCCCTCACCACTGCTTCTTCAGCGTCGCTGGAGGACAGCGACACTACACAAGCGTTGCCATGGACGTCGTGAACCAGGGCGGCATTGCGTTGGCCAAGTGACAACTGTTGAGCACTCACAACCTGCAAACCAGGCACCGCGCTGCTCGCCAGCGCCGATAGCATGAGAGGAGTGTGACTCATGGCTCCAGGGTAGGCGTCGGCTAGGCCGGGTGAAGCCTGCCACACCGAGCACAGTTGTGTGTTCTCCCAGAGTATTTTCATCAGCAGAAGAGGGGTGTCCCGGTGTCCTTGACTCCACGGTTACCCCTGTCCCGCTCGCGGATAGACAGGGACGCCGGCTCTCGAAAAATCCCTGGATTTCTGGAGTCGATCTGGAGTCGCGGTGACACCAGGGTCGTTCTCATTTGGAGTGGGGAAGCCTTGCTGGCGGCCGATAACGGGGTTGCACTCGATCTGCGGGCGCCCTCGGAGGTGCCTGACTCACTGCACCGCATTTATTTGGGCGTGACGACGGAGACGGTGGGCACGGTCGCCCTGGGAACGCCGATTGTTGCGGCGGTGCTCGATGATGAGGCGGCCAGGTCTCTAGCTCCCGATGTTGCCCGGTGGACCAGTGCCAGAACCCTGGCGCACCATTTGAACGATTTGGACGCCGGGATCGTGGTCGAAGCGTTGGCAATGGCCAACTGGCATTCCGGGCACTCGTTCTCCCCGGTCACCGGTGCACCGGCCCTGCCCGATCAGGCCGGTTGGGTCAGAGTGGACCAGTCCAGCGGTTCGGATTTGTTCCCCCGGACTGATGCTGCCGTCATTGCGTTGGTGACTGACGCCGATGATCGCATCGTGCTTGGCAGCAATGCGCTCTGGGAATCCCACCGCTATTCGCTCCTCGCCGGGTTTGTCGAACCCGGTGAATCCTTGGAAGCGGCAGTTATTCGCGAGGTCTTTGAAGAATCTGGCTTGGTTGTGACTAATCCGGTCTATGTGGGTTCCCAACCGTGGCCATTCCCCGCCTCGTTGATGGTCGGGTTCCGGGCCGAATTGGATACAGCCGTTGCCATGGATTTACGGCCAGATGGCACAGAGATTATCGATCTGCGCTGGTTTAGTCGCGACGAGCTTCGCTCCTCGCTGGATTCAATTACCCTGCCCGGGCGAACGTCGATCGCCAGGGCAATGATTGAAGACTGGCTGGGGGAGTCCCTGCCGGATGGGGCCTGATGCTCGATCTGCTTGAGGCCCTCGATGACCAGCAACGCGTCGTCGCGACAATGTTTGATGGCCCGCTGTGTGTCTTAGCTGGGGCTGGAACAGGCAAGACGCGATCCATCACCCACCGGATCGCCTATGGAGTCCAGACGGAGCAGTATCAACCCGACCAGATTCTGGCGCTGACCTTCACCCAGAAGGCGGCCGCTGAAATGGCACACCGAGTTCGAGATCTGGGGGTCGACGGTGTTGCCGCGCGCACCTTCCACTCGGCAGCGCTTCGTCAACTTCAGCACTTCTGGCCGATTGTCACCGGTGGTTACCTACCCGACATCATGCCGAGCAAGGCGGGTCTCTTGGTGAGGGCGCTAGAAGGACTCAAGATTCAGGTGGACCAGGCGGTTCTTCGTGACCTTGCTGGTGACATTGAATGGCGCAAAGTCCACGCCTATAGCCTCGAGGACTATGCCAGGCATCGCCTGGCCAAGGGTGACACGATGCCGGGCCTGCTCTCGCTCGAAGTTCTCATAGATATTCACGAGCGATACGAAAAACTCAAAGACGAAGCCAAACGCATTGATTTTGACGATGTGCTCTTAGCCGCACTCGGAATGCTGGAGAGCGAAAATCGGGTGCTGGATCAGGTTCGTGCCCAATACCGGTATTTCCTGGTCGATGAGTATCAGGACGTGTCGCCCGTTCAACAGCGGTTGTTGGATATGTGGTTGGGCGATCGCGAGGACATTGTTGTTGTCGGGGATGCCAGTCAAACGATTTATTCCTTCGCAGGGGCAAGCAGTGAGCATCTTGTGGAGTTCGCCTCTCGGCACCCCCGGGCCACCGTGGTGAAGCTGGAAAAGAACTACAGATCCGGTGGCCACATCGTGGCGATTGCGAACCAGATCATGGCGGGGAGGCCCGGCGCACTGTCACTAGAAGCAACGACGGCTGACGCGATTCCCGTGATGCGTCACCGTGCGGCCACCGATGAATCAGAAGCCACTTTTGTGGCCAGCACAATAGGTGAGTTAGCGAAGAAGGGCACCGGTCTTGATGATTGCGCAGTGTTGATGAGATTTGGGGCGCAATCCCTCGCGCTCGAAACAGCATTGCGCCAGCAGGGAATCAGTTTTAGGGTCCAAGGCGCTAAAGCGTTTTTTGATGAACCTCACGTGCAACGCGCTGTGATGGAAATTCGAGGGGCGGCCGTGGCGGGCATTGGCGGCGAGCTCCAAGGGGTTGTCGATGACATCCTTTATGGCATTGGTCTCACCGACACGGAGCCAGACCACCAGGGTGCTGAGCGTGGTCGGTATGAAGACCTTATGGCCCTGCGGGATTTGGCACGAAAGGCTTCTGCCACCATGACCCTGGTGGAGTTTTCGGACATGCTGGTCCGCCGCTCGGAAACCGGAGACAGCCCGAGCGTCGGAGCGGTAACACTCTCCACCGTGCACTCGGCTAAAGGTCAAGAATGGCCCGTTGTTTTTCTGGTGGGTCTCGCAGAGGGGCAGTTCCCCATCTCCTATGCGAAGTCGACGAGTGCCGTCGACGAGGAGAGACGCCTGTTCTATGTGGGCGTTACGCGCGCTCGCGAGAGACTGACACTGAGCTATGCAGAGAGCGCCAGGGAGCGGGGACAAACCAGGGAGGCGAGCCGTTTCCTTCGGGAGATCTCCTCGGTTTAGCAGAGGCCTCTGCATCCACAGCCCGGCCTGGTCTCACTGTCGAGGCGCACGTGTTCTCCAGTCCACGCAGTGATGCGCAGTTGGTGACGGGGTCCCCGGTGCTCCACCATCGTGGCCGCGTGCCAGGTGGCACGAGTGATGTTCTCCGCTGTGGCGGTGGGCGCTATTGTTCCCCAGAGCTGACTGACAATGGGCACCGAAGACCAGGGCAGTGCCTGGTCGGTGGCCAGCTCGCAGTGCAGGCAGGCATCCTCACCCGGGTTAATCCGGGGCCCGACCGTGATGGCCTGGTCGGTGAAGATGATGGGAGTGTGGGGTGTGTCTCGCCGGAGCCACCTCGTGAACTGCGCGGGGTCTGGCACAAAGTGGGCAAAGATGAGCACTTCCCCCGGGGCCTCGCCCGCTGTGTCCTCAGCGCCTGCGAAGACTGAATCGACGCCAATGCTCGTGAGTGCCTGGCTGGCACGAAGGGCGAGAGTGTGGGGGGCGTCGAGCACGAAGCTGCGCGTTGGCCTTGGCGGAGTCAGGGCTAAAGCGGGGGCGAGCTGCTCCAGGAGTTGATCCAGGCGTTCGTTGCTTACCCCGGAGGCCGCTGCGAACATTCGAAGCCCGGATTCTGAGATACCGGTGGTGAGCTGGTGCAAGACCAGCAGAAGATCATCCTGGACTTCGCGAAGGATGACCAGCGGTGGATCAAATCCGATGTGTAGTGTGTGCGGGTTTTCCCACACCACCGGGAACAGCGCGTTGATGGCAAGCGATCTGGGGGACATCCCCTGATAGTGCCGAGTCGCCGAGATTCAGGGCGCCTCTTATGCACAGGCTAGGCCGGTGGCTGCTCCTCATCGAGGAGGTCGCGCAGTGCTTGATCCATGTCATCACCTGGCCCAGCGGGTGCCAACTGGCGCTTGATGAAACCCTGTGGGTCATCGAAGTCCTCTGACGAAGGAAGTTGGTCGGGGTGTTCCCACAGGGCATCCCGGGTGCTGGCACCCAGTGCTTCGGTGATGCTCGCCCACAGTGCGCTGGCCTCTCGCAGCCGCCGCGGACGCAGTTCAAGACCAACCAGGGTGGAGAACGCGTGCTCCGCGGGGCCGCCGCTGGCTCTCCTGCGACGAATGGCCTCCTGGAGCGCGCCAGATTTTGGCAACCGGGCCGTGGCCTGCGAGGTGACGTGGTCCACCCACCCCTCAATGAGGGCCAACAGGGTTTCTAGTCGCTCCAGTGCGCGTTTTTGTTCCTCGGTGCGCTCGGGCAGGAGAGCACCACTGGCGACCAAGTCACGCATAGCGTTGGTATCGGTCGGGTCAAACCTCTCCGCAAGTTCCACAATCCTGTCGGTGTCGATCGTTATTCCAGAGGCAAAGTCGCGGATTGCGCTCATGATTCCCAGTCGCAACCAGCGAGCGTGGCGGAACAGTCTGGCGTGCGCAATTTCACGCACGGCCAAAAAGATGTCGGTTTCTTCGACCGGGGTATCAAGGCCTCCACCAAATGCGCGGATGTTCTGTGCCACGAGGACCGCCTTCACGTCATACTCCGAGGTTCCGTGGACGAGAGGTATTCCGATGTCTCCACCGCTCAAAACCTCTTCGGAGAGTTTGCCCACCACCTGCGCGAGTTGAAGTTGAAAGAGTGCGCGCCCAACTTTCTCCATCGCGCCGTTGGCATCCCCGAGAATTCCTTCCAGCCCTTCGGGCACCTGCCCCTGGAGCATTTGCCCGACCGCGCGGGGGATAGCTAGGGCGACAGGTTCCGAGATGGTCTCCCAGACGGGCAGGGTTTTTCTCGCCCAGTCGGCTCTGGTGGCAAGGAGGGGAGGTTCGCCGAGTTCGGCGATGTCTACTACCTCGCCAAGCCACAGCGTGGCGACGTTGGCTGCGCTGGTCAGGGCCGCAGCGGTCGCAGGATCCAGCGGCAATGAATTCTGTTGCGCAACGGAGACCGCGTGATCGCGGGCCGCCAGTGGCGATGGTGTTCCCGATGCGGCAAAGGCGTTGCCCAACTGCGCCATCAGAGCCTTAATCTCGTCGGAGTTCACGTCGATGCCGGCAGCTTTCATGAACTCTGCGGGATCAAAGCCTTCATCACCGCTGAGAAAACGCTGGAACGCTTCGCGAAGCTCGTCTTCGTTACCGAAGTCCGGTAACCCGTTAGGTGGTGTCCGATCCGACATACCTCAACGCTAGTGCCGGGTTTGCTCCCGCCTGGGGTATTTCGCTCTGAGCTCGCACACGGGATTGATGGTTATGCTCACCGAGACCTTCAGTTCAAGGAGCCCCGTGACGATATTTGAGCAGGATGACCCCACTCGGGTTATTCAGCAACGCTCCCGCCGGGCCGGCTGGTTAATGCTGGGGCTGACGGCTCTCATCGCGGTGGGGCTGTCTCTTCTCCCCGCTCCGTATGTGATTGATCACCCAGGACCCACCTTTGACACCCTGGGCTCCGTGGAGACATCCGGAGGGGATGTCTCATTGATTTCTATCTCTGGTGCTCCCACGTATGAACCCAGTGGTGAATTGCGACTGACCACCGTGACGCGCTCTGGTAACCCAGAGAATCTTCCGGGGTGGCTTGATGTCGTGACCGGGTGGCTTGACCCCAGTCGTACCGTCATTCCCGTTGATGTCGCCTACCCACCGGGTGTGAGTGTTGAAGCAAATCTCGAGGCTGCCCAGATCGAGATGCGCAATTCACAGCAGGAGTCCGTGGCAGCCGCACTGGGGTATGTCGGGGTTCCCTATACGAGTCTCTTAGTTGTCGCTCAGGCGATGGAGGGTGGCCCCAGTGAGGGGGTATTGGAGTCCGATGACGTTGTCGTTCAGGCTGCCGGGCAGAGCGTCAGTGATGTTAGCCAGCTCAGAGAAATCATTGCTGACTCTGGTGCCGGCAAGCCGTTGGAGTTACTCGTTGAGCGCGCTGGTCGCCTAGAAACCATCGAGGTTGTTCCGAGGCTTTCCGAGGGCGACACCAGGGTTCCGATGATCGGCATCGTGGTGTCTGGCCGCTATGAATTCCCCATTGAGGTTGATATTGCGCTGGAAAACGTGGGTGGTCCGAGTGCCGGCCTAGTTTTTGCTCTTGGCATTGTGGAAATGCTCTCCAAGGAGGACCTGACCTCCGGTACCGTCATCGCCGGCACCGGAACCATTACCGCCGGTGGTGACGTGGGCAGCATTGGTGGCATTCGTCACAAAATGTTAGGTGCCCTCAACGATGGTGCCAGTGTCTTTTTAGCCCCTGCGAGCAACTGCCCCGACATTGTCGGCCACATCCCGGAGGGGCTAGTGGTTGTTCCGGTGGCGACTCTCTCTGAGGCAGTTGATGCCCTGCGACTCTTCGCCGCCGGGGAGCCGACTCCGAGCTGTCCCGGGCGCTCGGGATAGCCCCAGACATTCTTTGTAGACTGAAGCCCACCCCGAACCAAGGAGATACCACCTCGTGTCACAAGCAACAGAGCAGTTACTAGGACGCAACAGAATCCCCCTGATCATCACCCTCGTCGTTCTGGGTGCGGTCGTCGCCGGATTCTTCTTCTTTGCCACCCTCTACACCGAGGTGCTGTGGTTTGACCAGCTCGGCTTCCTTCAGGTGCTGTTCACCTCGTGGGGTGGCACCGCGATTATGTTCGCCCTTGGTTTCTTCGGCATGTTCATCCCGGTGTGGCTGAGCATTCAGATTGCATACCGGTTCCGCCCCGTCTACGCGAAGCTCTCCAGTGAACTGGATCGCTATCGCCAGCTGATTGACCCGCTGCGGCGTGTGGCGATGATTGGTCTGCCGGCATTACTGGGTGTGTTTTCGGGACTCTCCGCCTCCAACACCTGGCCTCAGTTCCTGCTCTGGATGAACCGTTCAGATTTCGGCACTGTCGACCCCGAGTTCGGCCTCGATGTGAGCTTCTACGTTTTTGAGCTTCCTGTCTTCACCTCGGTGGTTGCCTTTGCCTCAAGCGTGTTGTTCCTGTCTGCTCTCACCGGCGCTGCCACCGCTCTGCTCTATGGGGGAGTGTCCATCAACGGCCGCGAGGTCCGTGTGTCGCGCACCATGCGTATTCAGCTGGGGCTAATCGGTTTGCTCTATTTCCTGGTGCAGGCTGTTGACCTCTGGCTCCAGCAATACACGGCTTTGGTGAGCCCCAGCGGAGGCTTCTTGGCCTTTGGTGCCGGCTATACCGAAGTGAACGCCACCATTCCGGCCCGCGCCATTATGGCCGGCATTGCTGTTCTGGTCGCCATCTTGTTCCTTGCAACGGCGATCATTGGCCGCTGGCGCCTGGCTATCGTTGGCACTGCCCTCTACATCGTCTCTGGGTTGGTCCTGGGTCTTGGTTACCCGAGCATCGTCCAGCGTTTCCAGGTTGACCCGAGTGCTAGGACCCTGGAGGCCGAGTACATCGAGCGCAATATCACTGCCACCCGAGACGCCTATGGCGTCTCGGACATCGTCGAGGTTGCCTACGAGGCCTCCACCGACACCAGTGCGGGGGCGCTTGGCTCAGACGCTGAAACCACAGCCAATATCCGCATCATTGACCCGGCTCTGGTCACGGATGCTTTCGCACAGCTCCAGCAGTTTAGGCAGTACTACCAGTTCCCGCCTTTCTTGGACGTGGGACGTTATGAGGTCGCAGGTGAGCGCCAAGACATCGTGATTGCCGCCCGCGAAATCAACCTCAGCGGTCTCAACTCTCAGAGTTGGTACAACAACACCATCGTGTACACCCACGGATACGGAATGGTTGCGGCTTACGGTAACCAGCGAACTCCTGATGGGCAACCGAGGTTCATTGAGCAGGGTATCCCTGTCTCTGAATCCCTGGGTGAATACGAGCCTCGTATTTACTTTGGTGAGAATTCGCCGCCATACTCAATCGTGGGAGGACCCGAGGGTGGACCAGCTCTCGAGCTCGACTTCCCCTCCGGTGGTGAGGGCAACGAGAATAACGCGACCTACACCTTCAATGGTGAGGGCGGCCCCGAGCTCAACTCCTTCTTCCGGCAGCTGCTGTTTGCGATGAAGTTCCAGTCAGAGCAGATCATCCTCTCCGACGCCATTACGACGGATTCGCAGGTCCTCTATGACAGAAACCCGGCACTGCGGGTGTCCAAGGTTGCGCCATATTTGACCCTCGACAATGATCCCTACCCAGCTATTGTGGATGGCCGCGTCGTCTGGATCATCGATGGTTACACGACCACCCGTGACTACCCCTACTCCACGCCCATTGAGGTCTCGACCGCAATTGCCGACACTTATCGACCAGCCCCTCAGATTGCCTTTGACACCGTCAACTACATGCGCAACTCCGTGAAGGCAACGGTGGACGCATACTCCGGCGAGGTCACCCTCTACGCCTGGGACACCGAGGACCCACTGCTTCGCGCGTGGTCTGAGATTTACCCCTCGACAATTGAACCCGCGTCGGAGATGTCCGAGGGTCTGCTCACTCACGTGCGCTATCCCTCTGACTTGTTCAAGGTTCAGCGCAGCATTCTCGGCGCGTATCACGTGACGGACGCTGGAACCTTCTACTCGGCTGAGGATGAGTGGGTCACACCGAATGACCCAGTGTCCAACCCGGCGGCACCTCGTTTGCAGCCTGCCTATTACCTGACCATGGAAATCCCTGGCAGTGATGCGCCTGCGTTCTCGCTGTATTCGACCTTCATTCCGCGGGCAACCGGCGAGGCGTCTCGCAACGTGCTCTATGGCTACCTGGCCGCAAACGCGGACTATGGCCCCGATTACGGCAAGCTGACGCTGTTGCGTCTGCCCAAGCAAACCACTGTTCCTGGCCCTGGCCAGGTGCAGGCCCAGTTTGACTCGGATGCCAATGTTGGTCAGCAGCTGAACCTGCTGCGACAGGGCCAGACCGAGGTTATTTCTGGAAACCTGTTGACGCTGCCCGTTGGCGGCGGACTGCTCTATGTCCAGCCTGTCTATGTTCGCTCCACCGGCGACACGTCCTATCCGCTGTTGCGGAAGATTCTTGTCTCCTTCGGCGAAAAAATAGCGTTCGAAGACACCCTCGATGAGGCACTCGATGCCCTCTTCGGTGGCGACTCCGGCGCAGAAGCAGGAGATTCGAGTGGCACAGTCGCTCCGGAGGAAGAGACGCCCGAGGGCGAGGCAACCGATGACTCTGGAGCAGTTGATGCCACGCCGACTCCGGCTCCTGAAGAGGGTGACGCCGATACTGGCGTGGTCATCTCCACTGAGTTGCAGTTGGCCCTGGCCGATGCCAGAGCAGCACTGCTCGAGCGTGAAGCTGCGTATCGCGCCAACGACCTCGTTGCCGCTGCCGAAGCAGATCGCCGGCTGACGGACGCTCTCAACCGGGCGCTCGTTCTCACCAACCAGTAGAAACTGCCACCCCGCGGCGTGTTAGGCTTAGCTCACCGCCGCGGGGTGGAGCAGTTCGGTAGCTCGCTGGGCTCATAACCCAGAGGTCGTAGGTTCAAATCCTGCCCCCGCAACCATGAACAAATCCCCTCGCCGATGTGAGGGGATTTGTGTTTTCTCACGCTGATGGCCCACCGGCATAGGCTTGGTGCATGAGTGAAGGGCTCCTGAACGTCGCACTGGCGCAGTATGCGCCACTGGCCACGAGTGGTGGAAACCTGGCTGCCGTGTCTGAGATTGTGGCTGGTGCCACATCCCAGGGAGCACAGATTGTCGTTGTCCCCGAGTACTCCCAAGCGTTTCTCCCTGGCCAGTATGAAGCGTGGGGCAATCTCGCGGAGGGTGCCGATGGTGAGTTCGTGACGGGGCTCGCTGAGATTTCTGCGGCCCACGATGGCGTCATCATCGTTGCTGGAATGTTACGACGGGGGGAGAACTCTCTGCCCACCAACACCATCGTGGCTGTGGGACCACAGGGTGTTGTTGCCGAGGCTGACAAAATCCACCTGTATGACGCCTTCGGGCACACCGAATCGTCTTTTGTTGCACCAGGGACAATCGCTGAACCTCGTTTGCTAGATATCGGGGGGCTCCGGCTCGGGTTCCTCGCCTGCTACGACCTCAGGTTCCCTGAGGTCACCAGAAGGCTTGTTGACGCCGGCGCGACGGCTGTGGTGGTGCCAGCGCAGTGGGTGCCAGGAGAGCACAAGCTGAGCCACTGGCAGGCGTTGTTGAAGGCTCGCGCGATTGAGTCCCAGTGCTATGTGCTGGCCGCTGGCCAGCCAGCGCCCCACGGTGTTGGCTACAGCACCGTGATTGACCCCTGGGGAGTGGTGCTGGGTGAGCTAGGCCCAGATGCTGGTGTTCTGCATGGACAGTTGGATTCGTCGGTAGTTTCTGCGGTGCGCGAGATTAATCCCGTGAGCCTGGCGCGTCGCTTCGATATCTGCGAGAAGCCTTAGCTGTAGGCCTGTGGAAAACAGGCGCACCAGCGACCTGACCTTTCCTACACTGCGGGGATGCAACTAGTCATCCACCGTCAACGCCTGGGTCTTTGGACCTTGGTCTCTCTTGTTGTGCTGATCTCCGGGTGCGCCACGGCGCCTGATATCCCCGACGCCCCTGGAACAGGTGAGCCTGGGACAAGTGAGCCTGGGACCAGTGATGCTCAGCCACGTCCCGCAGCGGTCATAGCCCAGCTACCAGCCGATGATCTCTTTTACGGTGCCGCCCTGGGGGCGACCAAGGCCATAGAGGCTTATCTTGAGCGCTCTGATGTGATCACGAGCGAGGGTGGTAGTGACCCTCGGCGGATGGCTTCGCTGGTGACACCCCAGTGGTATCCGAAGGAAGAAGAGGGCTTCGCCCGCTTCACTGCAGCGCAGGAGCGCACGCTGGGCCAGACAACGGTGGATGGTCTCCAGGTTCAGCTTGCCAGGCAGGTTCCAGGCGGTGGGCTCGACATCGGTGTAATTGCTTGCGTCGATGCGACGAAAGTGCTCGTTCTCGGGCTTGAGGATGGTGACCCACCAGCCGAGGTTCTGCAGTGGCAGGGCGAGTGGGAGTCTTTCGATGGCACGGCCGAGGAGTGGGAGGTTATCGAAGGCTTCTGGGCCACCACCTCAGCCCGGTGGGGGCAACGAAACGCTGTCGTGTTTTGGCTGGTGGGGGAGAACACTGACGAGCTCTTAGTGGACCACACGGAGCAGTGGTGGGGGATTAGCCGATGCTAGCCAGTGGAGTCCTCGCTCTCCTGCTGGGCTTTGGTGGGGTGCCCACGGGAACTGCTGTGTGGTTTGAAGCCTGTTCGCAAGCCTCACGGACAGCCGGTGAGTGCCTGGATATATCAACTTCGGTGGGGCCTGCGGGCGTGACCCTGGGAGCTAGCGTCACTACTCCTGGATCACCGGGGTCTTCGGCCAGCACGCCCGCTGCGTCGGTGTTTTCCTCACCACGAATTCCGAGGCCCCCGAGAAATCCGGTGCTCGGATCCCGCCAGTGCTCGATTATCCTGGCTGGGCTGTGCCGGGGCCAATCAGCAGCGAAAAACCCGCCGCCCCCGCGCGTCCGGGTTCAGAGGGCACCTATTCCACCGACGACCGTAAGTGATCTTGCGGCATTCCAACCACTGCCGCCCGGAATTCTCATTGAGCCCGGTTCCTGGAGCCTGCCCCGGGTCCCAACGAACATCTTCAGCAACGCGGGTCTTCAGAGTCAGTCGGGAACGCTGCTTGGCTGGCCAATTGAGGTGCGCTTCACTCCGCAGAACTTCCGATGGTCTTACGGTGATGGCGCGAGTGCGACTGTGTCCCAGGCTGGTTCGAGTTGGGGCTCGAACCAGTTCGGCCAGACCTCAACGTCGCATGTGTATCCCGCACCTGGGACCTACAGCGTCACCCTTCAGGTCGACTACTCGGTGTCCTATCGATTCGACCAGGGCGGTTTCGTGTCTTTGGCTGGAACAGTCAGTCGCGCTGGCCCCCCAGCCACGCTCCAGATTCTTCGCGTCGATTCGGTGCTCGTTGACGAAGGCTGCCCGCAGGGCGGGCTTGTTCAGGCGCGCTGTGAGTAAATCTGCAGGTATCGTTAGGGAGGGTCTAAGCCTTTGTCCAGGTTGTCGGAGGACACTGAAGGCCTTCGAAAGGATTCCCTGGAGTGAGTACAGCCGATCAGGACGCTACACGCGCGCCGGAACCCTCCAGCGACGATATCCCCGCAGAGAGTACTGAGGCGTCGGCTCCGCAGCCAGGTGACCACGATGTCCCTCCTGTTGCGATTGCAGAGCGGCCGGTGTCACCGTTTGACCCTGCCGTCTATGCGGGGGTCGCCGATAGCTATTCCCGCGAGCGCCGTAAGCACCTTGATGAGGACAAGCGGCGTGCTCGCAGGCTCGGGGTCTTCGTCACGGTCGCGCTGATTGTCGGCGGACTCCTCGGTGGCACCGCTGGCGGCGCTTTTGCGATTTGGAACCTCTCTGCCAGAGGCCTTGTCACACCGGGTGTTTCCTCACCAGCTGCCATCACAGTCAACTCTCCGCTGGATGCCAGTGAGATCACCGCTGTCGCGGCGTCATCGCTGCCCTCGGTAGTCACTATTGAAGTGGCCGGTTCGACCGGTGCCGGTAGTGGGTCTGGAGTTGTCATCAGCGAGGACGGGCATGTGATGACCAATGCCCACGTGGTCACCCTCGGCGCGCAGGAGCCAGCAATTCGGATCACGATGTCGGATGGGCGGCTTTTTTCTGCCACCGTCGTGGGACGCGATGTCCTCTCTGACATCGCGGTCCTCAAAATTGAGGCCCCTGGACCCTTCCAGGTCATTGCCCTTGGTGACTCCGACGCGCTGAATGTTGGCGATGAGGCAATCGCCATTGGTGCTCCTCTGGGCCTGCCAGGGACCGTGACCAGCGGAATTGTCTCTGCCATTAACCGCAGTATCACGGTCGGTGCCGCTCAGGGCCCGGACGAAGAGGGCGGCCAGTTTGATTTTGATATCCCCGGGGGCACTTTGGTTCCAGGGCAGACCATTTCGATTCCAGTGATACAGACGGACGCTTCGATCAACCCGGGGAACTCCGGCGGTGCGCTGATGAATCGCGAAGGGAAGCTGATTGGCATTAACGTGGCGATTGCCTCAACGGGTGGCCAAAGTGCCGGAAGCATTGGGCTCGGTTTCTCGATTCCGGTGAACTTTGCCGTTCGCGTGGCGTCAGAACTCATCGCCACGGGGACCGCAAGCCACGGCTTGCTGGGCGCTCTGGTCACGGATGCTCAGTCTGTCGCGTCCTCAACGGTGACTGGCGCCTATATCGATAGCGTAAGCCCCCAGGGTGCTGCAGCCCAGAGTGGCTTGCGCGCTGGCGACATTGTGACGCGATTCAATGGGATTCCCATCACGAACCGGGTAGATCTGACCGCACAGGTGAGGACATTGCCAGGCGGGTCAACCTCGACACTGACCTATGTTCGCGGCGGCAATTCATACACGGTCGAGGTCACCCTCGATGAGTATCAGTAGTCACTCGTCGCGCAGTTTTTCGTAAATCTCTTTACACGTGGGACACACCGGAAACTTTTCTGGGTCGCGCCCGGGCGTCCAGACTTTCCCACACAGGGCAATAACGGGTTTGCCGCTGAGAGCACTGGCAAGGATTTTGTCCTTTTTGACATAGTGGGAATAACGGTCGTGGTCGCCCTCATCGAGCTGTTCACTGCGCAGGAGTTCCTCGAGTTCGCGATCCAGCACATCGGTTCCGCCCGTGGGCTCATTCTCTGCCATAACAGCCATGCTAAATCAGTCTGCGACGAATGTGGTGGGAATTACGGGTTCACCCGGCTGCAGCGAGAAGGCCTCCGGGGGTAGTTCCGCACTCGCGCGAGCGTTGTGGTCTCTCGCGGCCTGAACTAGGCCTTCCGCAGTGGATGCCTCGACGGCGTCGCCGTTAGCGACCAAGGTCACCATCAGCTCGCGCGAACTCGCGGGGGACTCAGAGGATCTGCCAATGACAATGATTTCTTCGCTGGCGTGGCCGCCACTGAGCTTCCGGAATGCTGTTTTTCGCCCGCCAGGGTTTGACTTGTGGGAGCTCTTCTTGGCGACCGAGACCCACTCGCCGGAGTCTGAAGTCCTCGCGACAAGCTTGTAGACGAGGCCGACAGCGGGGGCGCCGGAGCCAGTCACCACAGATGTTCCCACGCCAAAGACATCAACCGGAGCCCCCCGCAGGCCGGCAATGGTGTGTTCGTTCAAATCGTTGGTGACAACGATTCTGGTGGCGGTGGCGCCCAAGGAATCCAGTTGCGCCCTAACCTGGCGCACCACGACTGGCAGATCACCCGAGTCAATCCGCACTCCGCCAAGTGTGGGCCCGGCAGCAGCAATGGCAGCCCGGACGCCCTGCTCGATGTTGTAGGTGTCGATCAGGAGGGTGGTGGATGTTCCCATGGCAGCAATCTGGGCTCTAAATGCTTCTTCTTCACTGTCGTGCACCAGTGTGAAGGAGTGGGCTGCGGTGCCGCGGGTGGGGATTCCGTAGGAGCGCCCGGCTTCTAAATTGCTGGTGGCTTGGAAGCCAGCGATATAGGCGGCTCTGGCGGCTGCCACCGCACTGTGTTCATTGGCTCGCCTCGAGCCCATCTCAATCAGCGTGCGGGATTCTGCCGCGTGCACCATCCGGCTGGTGGCACTGGCAACCGCACTGTCATAGTTCAGAACGCTCAGAATCAAAGTTTCTAACACCACACACTCGGCGAACGTCCCCTCCACCACAAGCAAGGGAGAGCCTGGGAAATAGATTTCACCCTCGTGGTAGCCGCGAATGGTTCCGCCAAATCGATAGTTGGCAAGCCAGGCGAGGGTCTCCTCGCCCACAATCGAATGGTCGGAGAGAAACGCGAGCTCAGCGGAACTAAACCGGAATTGCGCAATGGCCTCGAGTAGCCGTCCGGACCCCGCGAAGACTCCGTAGCGCCTGCCGGTTGGCAATTGCCTACCGAAAACCTCAAACACAGCCTGGCGGTTGGCGCGACCAGACGCCATGGCCGCATCGACCATGGTGAGTTCGTAGTGATCGGTGAACAGCGCCGTAGACACGGCATCAGCCTACTTGGTGGCCGTGTGTCTACACTGGCCCGCATGGTCTCTTCCATGTCTCGGGTGCTCTTTGCCGACCAGCTCGGCCCGCACTTCGACGATGGTGGCCAGGTGATCATCGCTGAGGTTCTCGGCCCACTGCGCAGGCGCAGATATCACCGCCAGAAAGCGCATCTGATTCTCTCGGCGCTTCGTCACCGCGTTGCCGAGCTTGGCGACCGTGTCGATTACCGCAAGGGTGAGAGCTATCGGG
>WLEA01000109.1 GCA_009704535.1 Actinomycetota bacterium | reverse complement strand
GCTAAGCGGTTCATCGCGGACCAGGATGCAGGTGCTCCTGAATTCTTGGCGCTTCGCGCCAAGGGTGAGGCTCACCCGATCGAGGAGACGGGTCGCAAGCTGCGTGCTCTCTTCTCATGGAAGCAGACCGACTCTGACTACGTCGACGGTAAGGCATCTCGCTAGAGCACTATGGTCTCTGATTCGCGCGAGCCTGCTTTTGACTGGGGCGAATCCGATGAAGGCCTGGTTGTAGAGGGTCTAGGCGCTGCTCCGGCGACGCCCCGACCCAAGACCGAAAACCCACTGCTCTTGTCGTTATTTGGCGGGTTGTATGCGGTGTGGACGGTTGCGTGGGTGTTGGCGATTGTTGCTGCACCCACACAGCAGGCCAGCAGCTTGCTCGATGCGATCATGTACCAGTTTGGCGAGTTCCTCGCCATTGTCGTGTCACCGTTGTGGTTTGGGGTCGTGTGGTGGCTGAGTGGTAGTGCGGGCGTCAGGCCTCGACTCGCCTGGTTGGTAGCTGGTTTGGTTGTGGTTTTTCCACTGCCGATGGTCCTCCCGGTGGTCTTCTCGTGACCAGGGTGCAGAGCGGCCTTGTCATCACGCTCTTTGTGGCGCTGTTGGGGTGGGACCTGTGGGAGGCGCTTGGCAATTTGGTAGGCCTGCAGCCCTTCTATGAGGCGATGGGGATTGGCAGGAGTGTCCCGTGGATGTTGCTGTGGTTGGGGGTCTTGTTGCCCATCACAGCCGTCGTTCTGTCGCTGGTTCTGTGGCGCACGTGGACCGGTACCGTCGAGCGTCTGGCCATCATGCTGGTCGCGTGGGCCGTCGTTGCCGGAATGAGTCTGAGTCTCGCTGCAATCGAGCAGGCGTGGAGAGCCTCTGCCCTTCAGGCACTCGCAGGCTGAACTAGACTTGAGCCGTGACCAGCGCGTTTCCCTGTCTCGGTGGTGTTGAGAGGTGACTTTCTTTGGCAAAGCCCGTCGTTCTGATTGCTGAAGAGTTATCTCCCGCAACAGTGGATGCTCTGGGCCCTGACTTCGAGATTCGCCATGCTGATGGAGCCAATCGAGCAGAACTTCTTGCCGCGTTGCCCGGCGTTCACGCTGTGCTTATTAGATCCGCAACACAGATGGACCCCGAAGCAATTGCCGCGGGCAAAGACCTGAAGGTCATTGCCCGGGCTGGGGTTGGCCTCGACAACGTTGACATCAAGGCTGCCACCGAGGCAGGAGTCATGGTCGTGAATGCTCCAACATCCAATGTGGTGAGCGCCGCCGAGTTGGCTGTGGGCCACCTGCTCTCGTTGGCGCGTCATATTCCCCGCGCGCACGCATCCCTGGCGGCGGGCCAGTGGAAACGCAGCGCCTTCACCGGGGTTGAGCTTTTTGATAAGACGATTGGCATCATCGGCCTGGGTCGTATTGGTGCTTTGGTTGCCGAGCGTTTGTCTGGGTTTGGTGCCAACATCATTGGCTTTGACCCCTATGTGCAGCCGGTGCGGGCCAGCCAAATGGGTGTCACACTGACGACCCTCGAGGACCTCGTCGTACAGAGTGATTTCATCACTATCCATATTCCAAAGACCCCCGAAACAACGGGGATGATTGGGGTCAAGGAACTCAAATCCGCCAAGCGCTCACTCCGTATTGTCAACGCGTCGCGCGGCGGCATCATCGATGAAGATGCCCTGTATCAGGCGCTCAGTGAAAACTGGATCGCCGGTGCGGGTATCGATGTCTTCAACTCTGAGCCCCCGACCGGGTCGCCGTTGCTTGATCTCCCCAATATTGTCGTTACCCCGCACTTGGGTGCCTCCACAGAAGAGGCCCAGGAAAAGGCCGGGATTTCTGTCGCCAAATCGGTGAAGCTCGCCCTCGAGGGCGAGCTGGTGCCCGACGCCGTGAACGTCGCCGGTGGGATCATTGACCCGTCGGTCCGCCCCGGCATTCCGTTGATGGAGAAGCTCGGCCAGGTCTTTGTGGGACTCTGCCAGGCGTCGATTTCTAGCGTCACAGTCGAGGTGCGAGGTGACATCGTCGAGCACGATGTCAGTGCTTTGAAGCTTGCCGCTCTCAAGGGAATCTTCTCCCGAATCGTCAGCGAACAAGTCAGCTATGTGAACGCTCCTCTGTTGGCCGAGGCGAGAGGGGTCAGCGTGAACATGTCGACGGATCCTCGCAGCGACGAGTACCGCAATGTCCTGAGTATCAAGGGGGTCCTGGGGGATGGTTCCAGCGTTTCTGTCTCAGCGACCCTTACTGGCGCGCGCCAAACCCAGAAGCTGGTCGAAGTTAACGGGTATGACATTGAGGTCCCGTTGGCCACACATCACATTGTCATGATTTATAGGGATCGCCCCGGAATCGTCGCGATCTATGGCAAGGCCTTTGGGGATGCGAACATCAATATCGCAGGAATGCAGATTGCTCGGGAAACCGCGGGTGGTCAGGCATTGAGTGTTCTGACCGTCGACTCCCGAGTTCCAGACGACCTGCTGGCCGAGGTTGCCACAAAGATTGAGGCGTCGACCATGGCCCACATCGATATCGTCGAGCTCTAGTGGCTGAACTTCAGGGCAATGAGCCGCTTGAGGTCGCTCTCGCTAGTCTTTCGGTTCACCCCCAGGTCTTGGTGGCACTCGATTTTGATGGCACGCTCGCGCCCCTCCAGGACGACCCTGAGAACTCCCGGATGCTTCCCGAGTCGAGGGAGGCCGTTGATGCGCTGACAGACATTGACGGGGTCCATGTTTCGCTGGTCACCGGCCGTGCTTTTGAGAACATCATGCGAGTTGCTGACCCTCACCCGGATTGGTTCCTTGTTGGCTCCCACGGGATTGAGGTGGTGGCACCTCACGAGCGCGATAGTTACGCTTCCCCGCAGCTTGTCCCTGAAGGGTTACTGCAGGGTTTTCACCAGATCGCGCAAGACATTCCAGGCCCTCGGATTGAGGTCAAGCCCTTCGGGCTTGCTATCCATACCCGGGGACTAGAGGCTCATGTAGCCGCGGCGGCGGAGGCCGCTACTCGACTGTTGTGTGATGAGTGGCCCGATGACCTCGTGATGCGCTCCGGTCACGGAATTCTTGAGTGCGCGGTGTCAGATAGGACCAAGGGTCATGGGCTTCGGTCGTTGTGGGAGATTCTTGATGTGCGCGCCACGCTCTTCATTGGTGATGACGTCACCGATGAGGATGGGTTTGCGGTCTTGGGTTCCGGCGACGTGGGTATCAAAGTCGGAGAGGGTCCCACGAAAGCGACCCATCGCGTGGCGGATCCGCACGAGGTCACCCGGGTGCTGTGGCACCTGCACGAGCGCCTTGCCTCGCGATAGACCTTATTCGTTGTCGCGCTAGGTCCCAACGCCGTAGGGTTAAGGCATGCCATCAAGCCTGAATCTCGCTGTCATCGGTGGTGATGGCATTGGCCCGGAGGTGACCGCGGAGGCCATCGCTACGCTGCGCGCCGCGGTGGGCTCAGAGGTGGATATCACCACTACTGACTATGACTTGGGCGCCGCGCACTTTTTGGCCACAGGTGAGGTGCTCTCCGATGAGACTCTTGACAAACTTTCTCGCCACGACGCCATCGTCCTCGGCGCTGTGGGCGGGGACCCCACTGACCCGCGCCTTGCAGGGGGAATCATTGAGCGTGGGCTTCTGCTCAAGCTCAGGTTTGCTTTTGATCACGGTGTCAATGTTCGCCCCACTGTTTTGTTTCCGGGACTGGAATCGCCTCTAAAGAATCCAGGCGTCATTGATTTCGTCGTCATTCGTGAAGGCACCGAAGGCCCCTATGTCGGTAATGGTGGCGTGTTGCGCCAAGGAACGCCGTTTGAGATTGCCAACGAAGTCTCCGTCAACACCGCACACGGTGTTGAGAGAGTTGTGCGATTTGCTTTCGAGAAGGCTCGCTCTAGGCGCAAGAAGCTGACGTTGGTCCACAAGACCAACGTCCTGGTCCACGCAGGCGGGCTGTGGTCGCGGATTGTTCGCGAGGTTGGCGCTGAGTTTCCCGATGTGAGCGTTGACTACCTCCACATC
>WLEA01000108.1 GCA_009704535.1 Actinomycetota bacterium | reverse complement strand
GTCTCCCCCGACCAGATTAAGGGTGTGGGCATCAGTGCCATTGGGCCTGACGTTCTGCCGATGGATGAAAACTTCCAGCCACTGCGCAATGGCATTCTCTACGGTGTTGACACCCGTGCTGTGGATGAAATCGCCGAAATGAATGAGCGCTTTGGCGAGGACTACATCTTCAACGCCTGCGGTAACGCTCTGTCGTCGCAGGCAACTGGTCCCAAGATCATGTGGATCAAGAAGAACGAGCCAGAAATCTATAAGAAAGCTCGTTGGTTTGTTGATGCCACCACCTTCATCGTCGCAAGACTCACCGGCCGCGTAGTGGTGGACCACTTCTCCGCTGGATCACACCACCCCACCTACGACCCGTGGAAGCAGCAGTGGAATGAAGAACTCCTCGATGGTGTCGTCGAGTCCTCACGCCTTCCAGAACTGGCGTGGAGTCACGAACTAGCCGGTGGCGTCACCGAGTGGGCTGCCGCGGAGACAGGCCTGAACGTTGGCACCCCCGTGTCAGTGGGGACCATCGACGCTGGCGCTGAAGCGCTCAGCGTCGGGGTCACTGAGCCCGGTGAAATGATGCTGATGTATGGCTCGACAATCTTCATCATCCAGGTCACCGATAACGACCAGGCCCGGGACAAGAGACTGTGGGCTGCGCCGTATCTGTTCCCCGGCACCTGGTGCCTCCTAGCCGGCATGGCGACCTCTGGTGCCCTGACCCGCTGGTTCCGTGACAGCTTCGCAGCCGACTTAGTCGCTGCTGAAGCCGAAGGCGGCGAGCCCGCCTATTCGATTCTTACCCGTGAGGCTGCAGAAGCAGCCGTCGGGTCCGGCGGAGTCATTGTCCTGCCGTATTTCTCGGGTGAAAGAACCCCCGTGAATGACCCCAGGGCTAAGGGCGTCATCTTCGGTTTGAGCCTCACCCACACCAGAGGTGACCTGTTTAGGGCCACCCTGGAGGGGATGGGGCATGGCATCAAGCAGCACGTGGATCTGTTCACCGACATCGGTGCACCGCCCCACACGATTCAAGCCGTTGGCGGTGGAACGAAGAACCCCGTCTGGTTACAGAGTGTCAGTGACATCAGTGGTGTGCCACAAAAGGTTGCACCACTCACCGTCGGAGCATCCTATGGCGACGCGCTCCTCGCAGGCGTCGCTACGGGTCTTGTAAGTGGGCCAGAAGCCATCCGCGACTGGCAGGGTGCTGGCACCGTAGTGACACCCAATCCAGACATGGCTCCCACCTACGCGCCACTGCACGAGATCTATACGGACCTCTACCACGCGACCAAGGAGCAGATGCACAAGCTCCACGATCTGGGCTACTAGTAGTTACGGAATCAACGCCACCCGGTAGGAAGGCTTGGCCGACAGGTACTCAAATGCGGCCTGAGCCTCTGCCAGAGGGAACGTCTTTTCCATAATCGGCGTCAGGTCGATTTCTCCTGCAGCAATCATGTCGGTAGCCCGCTTGTGGTCTTCAAGATCGGCACTCACAGCGCCGATGATACGCACTTCGCTGTTGTGCACCCAGTTGGGGTCAATCTCGAAGGGCTCCACAGGGTGAGCTGAGGCAAACAAACACAGCGTCCCACGAGGCTGGAGAACCTTGAGTCCCTGCTCGTTGACGGCCTTAGAGCCAATCGCGGTCACCACGCCATCAACACCACCAGGAAACTCGCTCAGGATGGCGTCAACGGCGTCTCCGGAGCTCAGAATCGTGCGGGGGACCCCATACTTGCGAGCTAGCGCCAAACGCTCTTCGTCCATGTCGACAATGGCGGTGTCAACACCGGCGTTCACCAGCACCATGGCGTTCAAGAGACCCATAGGACCCGCACCAAATACCACGGCGGTGTCGCCCTTCTTCATCCCCATCAAACGCACGCCGTGAACAGCACACGAGAGTGGCTCAGCGAGGCAGGCAAGCTCATAGGGGGCATCGCCCACAGTGAAGCAACCATCCTCGCGGTGGACCTTGTATTCCAGGAAACCACCGGGGCCCAAGTCACCACCCTTGAGGGAGAAGTACTTGAAGTGCTCCACACATGCTTTGTCTTGACCACGGAGGCAGGGGCGACACTTCCCACATTTCGTGGGGCCAAGTGTCACCCGGTCGCCAACGGCGACCATTGTGACATCGGGCGCCACGGCAACAACTTCACCGGCATTCTCGTGACCACCGAGGAAGGGAAAGCCTGGCTTCTGCTTGCCAATGAACGTGCGCTGTTCCCACGAACAAATAGACGCTGCACCAATCTTGACCAAGACCTCTTTCGAGCCAAGTTCTGGAACGGGGATGTCCTGGATCTCCACTTCACCAACGCCAGTAATGACGGCAGCTTTCATGGTGTTCACGCAGGCTCCTTCACAAGCAACAGGGCTTCATCAACTGAGGCATTGCTGTGGACGATGGCGGCCAAAGCTGCAATCAACGAGGCAGGGTCCGGGTGCTGCACGACGTTGCGTCCATAGACGACACCGCGAGCACCAACCTCCATCGCCACCTTGGTGCGCTCCAGCAGTTCACGAGTGGTGACTTTGCCACCGCCACGAACCAGCACGGGGATGGGGGTGGCAATCTCCACAACCTCACCAAAGCGCTGCATGGGATCAACTGGGTCCACCTTGATGATGTCTGCGCCCAGCTCGACAGCCTGTCGAACCAGAGTGGCAATCTGCTCGGCGTCTGAAACAGACGACGAGCCACCCTCGGGGTTGGTCGTCATCACGAGGGGCTCCACCATCAAAGAAATACCGCGCTGGCGAGCCAGCGCACCAATCTCTTGAATGTTCTGGATGCACTGCTCTTGAAGTTCAGTATTCGCATCGAGCTCCAGCAGGTTCAAGACCACGGCGCCAACGCTCGGGTGACTAGCGTCCTCGAGGGTGTTGGCGTGGGCGGTGTCCCAGGCCTTGCTCACCACTCGCGGTTCATAGACGTTCGTGACATCAAGGCGCAGCGCAACCGTGACCGAGTCGGCAAGGCCTGCATCAATCAGGGTGCGAAGGCCACCAGGGTTGACCTGGATCACATCGGGACCAGCCCCAGCGATGACCTTGAAGGCCTCTGGCAGGTTTTCGATGCCATTAGAGAACGACCTGGCACCAAAGATGCCAAGATCCATCGCGATGTTGATGCAGCGGCCGGAGGATGCATTGAACATCTTCTCGGCGTTCTTACTGAGCAAGGTCGACGCCTGCTTCCTTGGCAATGGCGAGAATCAACGCGGAGGCGTTCTGTTCACCATGGCCATCGTTGATGGCTTCTTGGATGTATTTCTGCGCGGTGGCTGCGGTGGGAACCGGGGAACCCAGACGCGACGCAAAGTCCTGAATGAGCTTGGCGTCTTTGAGCATCAGATTGAGTGCAAAGTTGACGGTGTAGTCGCCAGCTTGAGCACCGCGACCCACACCGTAATAGATGGGGGTGCGGAAGTCAGCAACATCGAGCACGCCCTGAACATCAGAGAGGTTGAGGCCAGCCTTCTTGGCAAGGGTGAGTGCTTCACCCAGTGCCTGCAGCTGCGAGGCAACCAGAAGGTTGCCGACCAGCTTCATCGCCGTTCCTTTACCACCCTCGCCCATGTAGTGGACGGTTGCACTGATTGCGTTGAGCAGGGGCAAAACCTTGTCAAAGACAGCCTTCGGGCCACCCACAACAATCCAGAGGCCTGCACCTTCGGCTTCGCCCTTGGTGCCAAATACGGGGGCGTCCAAGAACTCGTGGCCCTTGGCCTCGAAGGCCTCACGTTCACGGTTGCTGGTGGCGGGGTCAATGGTGGACAGGTCCACCACGATGGCGCCAGAGGGCACGTGGTCAACAAGCTTGTGTGCACCAAAGACGAGGTCATCAACGGCCTTGTCGTCGGAGAGGCAATACATGACAACCTCTGCACCAGCGAGAGCTGCTGCGAGGTCGGTGGTCACTGTGAGGCCTGCGGCCTCAAGGACAGGGGTGGTCTTGGCGGAACGGTTCCAGGCTGTGACGTCGTGTCCGGCCTTCTTGAGGTTTGCGGCCATACCGCTACCCATGGTTCCCATACCCAAATACGCGATCTTCG
>WLEA01000107.1 GCA_009704535.1 Actinomycetota bacterium | reverse complement strand
TCCCCTGATTGTTGTTGGAAACATCACCTGGCTTGGTTTTGTCGGATTAGTGACTTGGCAGTCGCTTAGAGCTGAGCCGTTTGCCTCGCCTAGCGAGCAAACAATCATTAGTTTTGTGGCTCTAGCGGTATTCGCCACGGTTCTCTTTGCAGCACTTTCGCTAAGCCAATCAAGGGTTCGAACAAAGAAAATGGCGTAGAAGACGATTTGGGGAGCTTTTACCGCAGTACTAATGCGGGAAAGAGGCCGAGGGCTCTCAAATCCCAGGATTAGACCTGAGTCTTAATTGAGGTAGGGCTTTGAAGGAGAGTCGTGAATAGGAAGTCAAAAGCCACTATGCGAGAACTCATTTCTGATGCCAAGCCCTCACCCTCCCAGCAAAAGAAGAGCCGCATTCCCTCAGGAATCCACGATGGCGTCCTAACTGATAGAAAGGGTCAGACTTATACTCTTTCGGCTCAAGGCATAACCGCTGAGGATGCTCTTAGGTTTGTTAATTTAGGCGCACAGGTTGTCTTCGACGAATGCGGATGCGGTGGCACTTGTGGGTTCGTTTACGCAACCGAAGATGATGTTCCTGCTCTTGGCAAGAAGAAGCCTGTAATGAAGACCCACAAGGGTCTAACCGGTGAGTTATCAGTCTGGCAGTCAGAGCAGGGCGAGAAAGTGTTACTTGCTACAGGTCCTGTTGAGTGGATTTAGCCGGAAAGTATCTTCGACCATAAACTAGGGTTCAATCAAAGGCACGGGCGTAGAAACTGTCGCCCGACTAACTCGCCTCAGGCTGGATTCAAGGCCGTGTTCTTGGCGCTGGTCCGCATTGGGTCTGTCCGGGGGTCTGTGGCGCCTTACTCCCGATTCTTAGACACCGTGACCGATCACAGCAGGGTGTATCAGACAATGACCATCCCGGGAGGGCCGGCTCGAGCCACTACTGACCCAACAGGGAGACCCAGCCCATGAGAAGGGCGGTGGTGTAACCGACGACGGGAATCCCGACGAGTCGTTTCAGCCAGCCGTCAGGCCAGTCGTTGCCGTCTTTGCCAAATGCAAACGCGGCGTCGATGATGGCCCAGGGGAGGAAGAAGATTGCGTATTCAAGAATCACGTCCCCGCCAGGGTTCACTCGACCCAGAATCCAGGCGGCCGTCACGATCCCAATGAGTGTCAACACAAGCCAGTAGGCCATGCCCCTCGGGAGGTAACGGAAGAGGAACTCGGAGTTCGGTAGCTCGTCATACCAAATCATCAACAGGAGTGGGAGCGCGAAGAGAGCCACAATGATGAGCAGCTTGATATCCCACCCGAGGAAGGAGCTCGCCACAAAAACAAAGGCTCCCGCACGACTCAGCACGGACAAGACCGACAGAGTCTTTCCCGGTGTGGGGAACTCTACCTGGCTGAGTTGATGAGTGCGCAACGGATACAGGTGTGTGGCGATGTCCTCCACGAGAGACCTCGATACCACCCCCACCACAAGGAGCACTTGGAACAGGGGGAGAAGTTCTTCTGACACGACCTCAAGCCCGGCCATGCCGTTGAGACCCAGATACATGGCGCTACCGGCAACCACGACCACCACGCTAGACACCACGTAGTCAGCGATGCGATCAAAAAGGTCAGTGCTTTCGCCGCTGAAGACCCTCCGCAGGGGTCTCGTCGCACTCGCAATAAGCGGCGGGGCGATTGAGATAACGAAAAGGCCCATGACCGTCCGACCATCGGCCACGGTGGTGAGTGATCCGGTGACAAGTGCGCCAGAAAACAACACGACCCATGCCAGGGCTCCTGCCAGGGCGTCGGCAATACCCAGGAGTACGACGGCTGCGAGGAGCGCGAACGAGGGAGGGAGTGCTAGCCAGGACGTTGATACCCCCCAAAAAAACCCCAGCACAATCCCCATCATCCACAAAACGGCAGCACCAGAGCCAAATAATGCCCTGGACCAGGTGCTTTCCCGAAGCAGTCGGGCGGGAAGACGTACCCAACTTCCGGTTGCCGATCCTGTGGCCACCACCCAACGGTCGAGGGTCGCGGTGTGGCGATGTCGCCAGGTCCGTGAGCGATCTCCGCGCCCTTCTTCAGGCTCCTCCTCCACGGCTAAATCCTCGTCATACACAGCCTCAAGTTCCGCGCCATCTTGGTTGGCCGTCGATGAGGAGGATGACCCCGATGATCCCCCCGCGCGAGCAGCTGCGCCGATTGCCGCGACCGAAGCCGCCGCCGCGACAGCCAGTGCAGCTGTCTCCGCGGGGAAGCGTGTTGGGTCGTAGAGGGGAGCTCCGGCCTCAAGGGCTCGCAACAACTCGGGACCACCTGGCTCGACGATGTCAGTTGTTTGGGCCGGGTCCACTGCGCGGACAATCAGGCCTTGGTCATCGACTTCAAAAATTCCCGCGCTCTGCCCAGGTTGCCCACCCTCACCTGTTCCTCGAACATCGAGGGTGTGAATGCCGGGCGGGAGTGTTCCCGGAACGGAACCACTAAAGGTGACAGCTCCGTTGGCGTCGACAGTGGCCCGTCCGACTTCGGTTGGAGTGGAATAGATGGTGATGGTCACCTCGGACCCAGGTTCTAATCTGCTCGCCGATACCGTGACGGCTTTGCCGGAGACCAATGAGCCGACGCTGAGGTCGACACTGACATCGAGGATGGGGCCGATAGGACCCTGGTCAGCGAAAATATTGACGAGCGACAGGGTGCCAAGGAACGTGTCAACGACGGGTCCCAAATCATTGCTTGGGCCAGAGTCGGCGGATGTGGATGGCGGAAGGGCGATTGCCGTTCCCGTCACAGCCGCTGACCCCTCCCTGGAGTCGGGTCTGGAAGTTTGGACCGTAACGGTGGAGGATTCTCCTGGCTCAAGGCCCCCCACCGTGATTAATCCAGTGGTGTTGAGGTTGGCCGACCCAGAGGTTGAGGTCACACGCCAGGTGAATGAGGGGTCATAGTTGGCCACACGGACAGCGAAACCGTCATCTGCGGGGACCGGTGAATTTAGCCGGGGGATCAGAGCAGCGAGTAACGACTGACCTGTGACAGTCACCCGGCCCTCAAGATAGCCGACTCGCCGAGTCACGACGGTGGCGGTAACTTCCTCACCGTCATCGAGACCAGTGGCTGTCAGGAGACCAGACGTGGGGTCGATGGACAACCTCGCGTCAGCCTGCTCCAGGCTCGCCACAAAAAGGGGATTGAACTGGTCAGCTGCAATAGTGAAGCCATTCGGCTGGGGTGTTGCCTGCCCATACCGCGGGACGAATGATGCTCCCAGAGCCTGAGAAGCCACGGTAGCCCGCCCGTCTACGTGGTTGGCTTTTTCGGTTGTCAGGGTGACGGTGGCAGGTTGGAGCGGAGCGAGTCCTCGGACCACAATCTCTCCCGTTGCCCCACTCACAGACACCGTTCCCGCCGTCGTCGTCGCTGCCCAGCTAAAGCTACTGTCGTAATTGGTCACCGGTACTCTAAATCCCTCCTGTTCAGGAACCGGTAGACCGAGTGTGGGCGTGAGGGCAGCGGACAGCGCTGTGCCGGAGATTGTTCCACTCAGCCCGGCAAGGCCATCGGTGACATCCTGGTCCACGACAATGGTAAGGGTGGCCGCCTGGGCGGGAAGGAGCCCAGATACAGTGATTCTGCCTGTGAGGCCGTCCACGTTGGCCGTTCCAGCTGAGGGAGAAATCGACCAAGTGTCAGCTGGTGTGTAATTCAGAATCCCCACGGTGAAGCCGTCGGCAGTGGATTCCGCCAGCGAGAGACTAGGTGCAATCAACGGGTAGGAGGCGATCACAGTCCCCGATCCTCCGGGACTCCCATCGCTCCTTACTGAGGTCGCTCCTCCACCACCTCCCCCCGAGTTGCTAGCGCCTGAGCTACCGCCGCTACCACCACCACCGGCACCGCCAGCGCCTGGGGCACCGAAGGCACCACCACCACCGCCTCCTCCAAAATCTCCCACGATTCCGAAGAAATCAATTGATACACCCGAGCCTCCTGCTCCGCCATCGTTACCCGTCGCACTTCCTCCGACGCCGGATTCGCCACCGCCCCCACCGGCGCTCAGATCGAAGTTGGGGCTTCCCCCCGCTCTCCCAGATCCGCTTGCCCCGCCGCTACCAGACTGGAAAAATCCAGTGTCATCCTCACCGCGGGAACCGCCTGCTGCCTGGGTCGTCGTCGAGCCGACCGTCACTGAACTAGGGTTCCCGTTCGAACTGGGCGACCCACCACCTCCCACTGTGATG
>WLEA01000106.1 GCA_009704535.1 Actinomycetota bacterium | reverse complement strand
GCCGTGGCAGAGCTATTGTCCACCGACGGTTTTCGCACCATTCACACCGAGCAGGATCTCCTCGGCAGAGACCGCTTTACTCACGCGATCGCGCCCTAGCTCCTCGAATCCATAAATGCTTGGATGTTCTGACGGATTGTGGCTCCGGAGTCTTGCGGCGAAAACCACTGCGTGGTGATGCCGAGGGTCTGTGCGCCTCTCAGGTTTTCTGGCGTGTCGTCAACAAAGAAGGTGTCCTCGCCCGAGTGCCCGTAGCGCTCGAGGACGCGCTCGAATACGACGGGGTCTGGTTTCCTTGCTCGATAGTGCGCGGTGGCAAACATATGATCCCCAAAGAACGCGATGAGCTCCGGAGCGACTTCCCTCAGGTGCTCGCCAATGAGAATCCCATTGTTTGTCAACAGGGTGACCTGTCCAAACTCTGCGGCGAAGGAGACTGCTTCAGTCACCTCGGGTCGATAGGCCATCGCTGCTTTGCGAAAATCGACCCATTGTTGCCGGGAAATTGATGACCCGAATGCTTCGTTGACCAACTCCAGGTACTCGTCTCCGGTGTCTGGGACCCCGGCTTCGGCTCTCCATTCGCCCTCGTCATTCCACCACCGGGAGCGAAGCTCCTGAAAACTCAAGCCGGTGACCTTGGTGAGAGCGTCCATTCTGTGACGCCAGTGGTAGTCGTAGAGGACGTTATCCATGTCAAAAATGAACAGCATGATGCCCCCAAGCCTAGGGCCAGCTCTCACTCTCTCCTTCGGGCGGCAAACTACACTGGGGGCGTGTCCGCTGTGATTGTGCGCGTCGAAAACCCCGAAGAGAGAGAATCCGGGCTTCGTCAAGCCCGTGACGTCCTGTCATCGGGGCAGTGCATCGTGATGCCTACCGACACTGTCTATGGCATCGCCTGTGATGCGTTCCAGCCGACTGCCGTGTCCACTCTGCTGGCCACTAAGGGCCGCGGCCGCCACATGCCACCGCCGGTGTTGGTAGGAAACGCCGAGGACGTTGAGAAGCTCGTGACCCACATCCCTGACGGCGCACAAGCCATCATGGATCACTTCTGGCCAGGTGGGGTCACCATTGTTTTTGAGGCACACCCAGACGCTGAGTGGGACTTGGGGGAGACCTCTGGCACAGTCGCTATTCGAATGCCCGATCATCCAGTCGCCCTCGAGTTGCTGGGCTTGACTGGCCCTCTCGCGGTCTCCAGCGCCAACCGCACGGGCGCGCTTCCAGCCCTCGACGCCGGGGAAGCCCTCGCTGCGTTTGGTGATGATGTTCCGCTGTATGTGGATGCGGGCCGGGTTGGATTGCTCTACACGGGAGCGTCGGGTAATCCGGGTTCGACCATCGTTGATGCCACTGGTCTCGCCACTGGACGGCCCTGGAAAGTCCTCCGTCACGGGGTGTGTCCCAGTGAAGACCTTCGCGCTGTAGCTGGGGGAGACTGGGACCTGTGAGCTTCTACATTGTCATCACTATCATCGCCATCGCGGTGAGCTTTGGCCTGGCTTTGGTGCTCTGGCGCATGGGAATTAAGCACCGGTGGCACCGCGAGATTAGGCCGCGTGATGTTCACAAAGAGCCAACCCCTCGGCTCGGTGGGATCGCCGTGTTTGTGGGTATGGCAACCGCGGCCGTGATTGCAAGCCCATTTGAGGCATTTGCTGGTGTTTTTGATGATCCACGCCCGATTCTCTCCGTCTTCGCGGCCGCGTTCATTGTGGTGGCTCTGGGCGTTGTCGATGACCTCATCGAACTCGATTGGCTCACCAAGCTCTCCGGGCAAATCATTGCTGCTGGCGTGGTGGCGTGGCAGGGGGTTCAGATTGTCTCGTTGCCCATTGGCGGCATAACGCTTTTTTCCCCCGCCTTGTCGCTCATCCTCACCGTGCTCGCGATCGTGTTGGTGATGAATGCCGTCAACTTCATTGATGGCCTTGACGGTTTAGTCGCGGGTGTTGCACTGATTTCCACCGGGGTCTTTTTCCTCTACTCCTTCGTTCTCTCTATAGGAGATTCTGGGGCCGCTGGATTTAGCCTTGCCACCTTCCTCACCCTCCTGCTGGCTGGTGGCCTGCTTGGCTTCTTGCCACTCAACTGGCATCCTGCCAAGTTGTTTCTCGGGGACTCAGGCTCGCTCCTGGTGGGCTTGATGATGTCGGTGAGCGCCATCTCCGTAACTGGACAAATCGATCCGGCCACAGTGAGTCCGTCCCAACTATTGCCAGCTTTCCTCCCGGTGATTTTGCCCCTTGCCGTATTGATTGTTCCGCTTGTCGATTTCTCGTGGGCGGTCGGTCGGCGATTGCGGCGGGGTATGTCACCTTTTGATGCCGACCGCGCTCACCTTCACCACCGGCTGCTTGATATGGGACATACCCACCAACAAGCGGTCCTGATCCTCTATGCCTGGACCGCAGTGTTGGCCATTGGCACTCTGATGTTTCTTTTTGTGGCCTGGTATTTTGCGGTGGCAATTATTTCCATCGGGCTTCTTGGCTCAGCGCTGGTGACTGCGTCCCCCGGTAGCCCTGCGACCAACGACCCGCTTGCTCTTGACCAGGAGGTTTCCCCATGACCGTTTCCCAGTTAGTTAAGCGAGCCGTATTCGTGGGCGCCATTGTCACCAGCATCATCGCAATAATCTCCGCAACATGGGGCGCCCTGGTCGCTGAGCTCCCTGGGATGCTCGGAGCACTCGTGGGCAGTGGGCTCGGGTTTGCGCTGCTTGGACTCACAGCGCTCAGCATCATCTGGGGTTTCCGCGCGGGCAATGGCGACGTGCTTGCCCCCGCCTTCTTTGGCATTGTCCTTGGCACTTGGCTTGCGAAGTTCGTGGTGTTCTTGGCGATTGTCTTCTGGCTTGGGGACCAAGGGTGGCTTGATCGAACGGTCTTGTTCCTGACGATTGTGGCGTCCCTACTGGCAGGTCTGATCACTGATGTTGTAGTGATTGCCCGCGCACGCATGCCCTATGTCTCAGACGTGACGCTCCCTGGTGAGGACAAAGCCGACATTTAGTGGCCTGTCAGTGGGGCAATCAGCTTCGACACCAGCGATGGTTTCCCGGTGCGAGCCTCAATCCGATCGGCCAGGGCGACTCCCACGATGGCTGCGGTTGCGCCGACGTATCGCAGTGGCTCTGGTTCCCACTTCGGTGACTGGTGTCCCACCAACGGCAGCGACGTGCGCGAGGTGGTTTTGCCAAGAACAAGGTCAGCCAGGGTGAGACCTGCCAAGTGCGAAAGCCCCACACCGTCTCCCACATAACCGCCGGCTCGGCCAATGCCGGTGGTGGCATCGAGAGTGACGGAGGAGTGCCAATCTCGGGGAACACCGAGCACGCCACCCCAGTTGTGGGTGATGGCATACGGGGCGAGGGATGGGAACAATTCCACGAGGGTCTGGTGAAGGGCTGAGAACACCCGGGGCACTCGGTCAAACTCTGGTTTCACACGACTGCCCCAGTGGTAGGGGGCTCCTCGACCGCCAAAGGCGATGCGATTATCGGCAGTGCGCTGTCCATAAATGACCAACGACCTAAAGTCCGCAAACGTCATTCCGTGCTCCAGGCCAATCGCGTCAAACACAGAATCTGGCATCACTTCGGTCGCAATCATCAGTGAGTAGAGCGGCAACGAGTGCCGCCTGGTCTGCCTGAGCTGTGAGCGATAGCCCTCCATCGCGTCGATGATGACATCGCCCTTCACGCCCCCGCGCGAGGTGGTGACGAGGCCAGCCTCGTAGCGGAGCACCTCCGTCTGCTCAGCAATGCGAATGCCCGCTGCCTCGGCGGCTCTGGCTAAACCTCGCACTAGTTTCGCGGGGTGCAGCCTGGCGCAGGCTGGATCAAAAACGGCTCCGAGAGTCTCGGTGGCCAGGAGAGTCTGATCAGCGCTTCGCCATACGGCGTGATCCGCGGGGGTGAGGGCAGAATCGGCAAGGCTTGCCCGAGCGCGGTGTTCCTGAATTGTGCTTCGCACCAGGACCGTCGTGCCCCCAGCCACAAAGTCACAGTCGATATCGAGGTCTCTGGACCAGCGCCCCACAGAATCAACGGTATCCACCATGGCGTGGCGAAGCGCGGTAGCGGCGTCGAGGCCGTGCTGTTTGATGAGGGATCCCACACTCGTGGGGAAGAGCGCTGAACACCAACCCCCGTTTCTGCCAGAGGCCCCAAATCCGGCAACCTCTTTATCGAGAACGACTATGCGCAAATCTGGTGATTGTTTCGCGAGGGCTAGCGCGGTCCACAGGCCGGTATAGCCAGCGCCCAT
>WLEA01000105.1 GCA_009704535.1 Actinomycetota bacterium | reverse complement strand
GAAATGCAGTTGCCCTTCGTTCTGCAGTCAGCAGAGGTAATGAAGGCAGCAGTGGCGCTTCTCGAGCCCCACATGGAAAAGACCACGGAGGCTGGCAAAGGAACCATGGTCCTGGCCACAGTTCGGGGCGACGTCCATGACATTGGAAAGAACCTTGTCGACATCATCTTGACCAACAACGGCTATGACGTCGTCAACATTGGCATCAAGCAGAGCATTAACGACATCATTGCGGCAGCAGAAGAACACAGTGCAGATGTCATTGGCATGAGTGGGCTCTTGGTGAAGTCCACCGTCGTCATGAAGGAGAACCTCGCGGAGCTCACCTCCCGTGGTCTTGCCCATCGCTGGCCAGTCATATTGGGAGGCGCAGCGCTCACACGATCCTTTGTCGAGGAAGACCTGGCTGAGCTCTTCCCGGGCGTTGTGCGCTATGCGAAGGACGCCTTTGAGGGTCTCGATCTTATGGAACCACTGGTAAGCATTGCTCGCGGCGCACAGCCTGACGAAGTCGGCCTTCCTCCCCTCAAGAAGCGCATCCATCCGAAGAGTCAGCTCGTTTTGACAGAGCCCGAGAACATGCCGGCACGCTCGGATGTGGCGTTTGATAACCCGGTTCCGGCACCGCCCTTCTGGGGCACAAGAATCGTCAAGGGAATGCCCTTGTCCGACTTTGCTGCTTTCCTGGATGAGCGGGCCACCTTCATGGGCCAGTGGGGTCTCAAGCCTGGCCGCGGCGAAGGTGGGGCCACCTATGAAGAACTGGTCGCCACCGAAGGAAAGCCTCGTCTTCGCTACTGGATGGACCGGCTGCTCTCCGAGAAAGTCATGGACCCAGCCGTTGTCTATGGCTATTTCCCTGTGGTCTCAGAAGGTGACGACGTCGTCGTGTTGCACCACGGCACCGATGATGACGGTGTTCTCGGAGTTCCTGGGCTGCTGGCGCCAGATGGTGGTTCCGAAGGGGCCATGGGAACCGAACGGGCGCGCTTTAGTTTCCCTCGCCAAAGGCGAGACCGCCACCTGTGCTTGGCCGACTTCGTGAAGTCGCGCGAGTCCGGACAGGTGGATGTGATGGCCTTCCAATTGGTCACCGCCGGGGCCAATATCGATACGTTTGCCAGTGGTCTCTTCGCCGGTGATTCCTATCGCGACTACCTGGAACTCAACGGCCTGGCTATGCAGTTAACCGAAGCCCTGGCCGAATACTGGCACTCCCAAATTCGCGCAGAGTGGGGCTTCGGTTCGGAAGACCCAGCAAACCTCGATGAGATTCTCGGCGTCAAATACCGTGGGGCCAGGTTCTCTCTGGGTTACCCAGCGTGCCCAGAGATGGAGGACCGCAAGAAAGTGGTCGAATTGCTCAACCCCGGTCGAATTGGTGTCGTCCTCTCCGAGGAACTCCAGTTACATCCCGAGCAATCCACCGACGCCTTCGTTTTCCACCACCCAGAGGCCAAGTACTTCTCGGTCTAGACAGCTACTGGCCGAGCCCGCACGTGGGCGCGCCGGAGCGCCTGAAGCGCTGGCTTGCCCACCAGGGCAAGCCCCACCATTGTCGTGATCGCTCGAACCGTATCCCACGTCAGCGTTGAGCTCGCCAGGCTATAAACAACAAAGCGTGTGACGTTCTCGAGTAACGGAGCGCCCTCAACGAACGAAACCGTGGTCCCTGGCCCCACAGCAATCGGCCAGAACCACAGGTTCATAATCAATCCAAAGGCGTAGGAGGCAAGAACTCCATAGGCCATCAGCATCACAAGCTCTCGTGTTCGGCCGCGGGGTGTGACAGGGTCTCCGAGGCGGGGCAACAGACCCGCACCAGCTGACACCCAGCCCACAGCACACATCTGGAATGCCGTCCAAGGCCCAAACCCTCCCCAAACAAGGGAAGACAGTCCCACAGCAATCACTCCCACGATGAACCCCAGCCGCGCACCAAGTGTCCGACCGGCCAGAATTACGACAATAAAGATAAACTCGATGCCACCAACCCCCACCGAGAGCACCCTGGCACCAGCTCCGAGAGCAGACAAAACAGCGACGAGAGCCAACACCGATGTTGAGCGCAGGGTTCCATCAAGTGACAGGCTTGCCACTACCACCACGACAGGCAGCCCAACCAGCGCAATTGTCATTCCGAGCCCCCCTGGAACCAGGAGCGCTCCGGCCACCAGTGGCCAGGCAAACAAAACCAGAGCAATCGAGCTGGTGGCCACTAGCGCTGTCCGTCCCACCAGGTCATGAGGTGCTCTGAGGAGCGTCATGCAACCACCGCCTTGACCGGGTCCTGAATGAGCTGACCAGCTTCTAGTCGGAGCACTCGGGAAGCAATCAGACTGCCGGCATCGCGGTGGTGAGCTGCAATCACCACCGCTGTTCCGGTCTCCACCACACAACCAACCACCTCCGCAAAGGCCACTTCAGCGGCCTCATCAAGGCCACGTGTTGGCTCATCGAGCAACACGACAGCAGGCTTGTGTGACATTTGCACTGCGATGGCCAAGCACGCTTGCTGGCCCCTAGAGAGGTCCCTGGGATGTGTCGTGCCAAGGGCCTCTGTCCACCCTGACAGCAACGACTCGAACGTGAGAGCTGTAAACCCTTGTGGCACGCGGGCAACCTTGTCCGCAAGCGCCAGTTCTTCAGCGACGGAGGAACACAAGAACAGGGAACTCGGTTCGCTAGGGACCAGTGCAGCTGTCCCGACACGTTCTTGAGGCGTACAGTCGATTAACGCCCGGGAATCATGAGGCGCCCTGGAGTTCTGACCAGTGGCGATGGACTCGAGCAGTGTGGACTTACCCGCTCCATTTTCCCCGGTGATGAGGACCGTCTGGCCCCGGCGAACCTCAAGAGACACAGATTTCAGGACAGAGCGGTCCGCAAAGGCGATAGACAGGCCCTGGACGACAAGCACCTTGTCAGGCTCTGGAAGCGTTGCTGCCGTGCGCTTGGGGAAACTCGGTGCGCTGATGAACCGACCGGGCACTAAACCCTGCTCACCGATCTGCCATGCGTCGAAACCGTTTGGAAGGAAACCATGACGAGGGTGGTCTGTCACGACGATGGCAACATCGCTGGTGCTTGCATAGTCCTCCAGCGTGCTGAGGAACTCTGCTCTATGGTCTTCGTCCAGGGCGCTCAGTGGCTCATCAAGAAGCAAGAGGCTTGGCTCAGTCACGACGAGCACGCAGAGCGCCGCTAGAGCTGCTTCACCGCTCGAGAGAGTCGAGGGGTCGCGATCCGCTAGACCTCCAAGACCTGCGGCTTCTAGGGCTTTGCTGGCGGCGCTCCTCGCGTCATCCCTCCCGTGGCCTCTGGCAATGAGGCCAAGGGCCGCGTCATCGACTACACGAGAAGTCAGGAAGATCGCGCGGGGGTCGTGGGGCAAATAGGCCACGCCTCTCGCTGCCACACCGCGATGAAGTGTGCCACGGGAGCCAGTTTCTCCCCGAAGTTCGAGAACGCCTGCGATGGCCTGGAGCAGTGTTGTCTTTCCCGAACCAGTTGCTCCGGTGAGGAGGATTCGTGCGCCCAGGTCAATCGTGGCACTCAGCGGCCTTGAGATTCGGCCGGGAACACTAAATTCCACCAGTGTGACCGCCGGCCCAGGTTTCGCGGGGAGCCCAGGCTCCACGGAGGACTTGTGGCCCCGGATTCCCCGCGACTCGAGAGCCACCGCTGTACCGAGTGCCTTCTCCAGCGTGAGCTCAAGCACCGACACGAGGCTTCTCACACCGGGCTTGATACCGCGCAAGCGGCTGATGTAGCGAGCACGGCTGACGCTGTGCACAATGGCCGGAAATGTTGACACGGCGAGCCCCGCCGCCAAAACGAGGGAGGACCCCACTCGCAGGCGCGGGGCGAGGACGACCAGCGCTCGAGGATCAAACAGTGCGACCAGAACGCCCGTGGCAATGATGACCAGCGCGAAGAGAACAGCTGACAGAGCTGCATGGGTTATGCCCTCAAGTGTCACGGGACCAAAGAGGGTGATGTGAGAAAAGGGCCCAGAGAGCTGAACCCTGGGGAAACTTGGCAACAGTGTCGTGCCAGACGCCGCCCCACCAAAAACGACTCGATAGAGCACCCGCGCGAGCACAAAAACAAGGCCAGCAGCAAGGCTGACCAAGATTAGTGTTCGCGGTCGGTGCACCATAGGGCTTACTCGTCGGTGGGAGTGGGGGTGTCGCCCCCAGTGGAGAAGACCAGGCCAAGAGTCTGGCCAGGCTCTACCCGCAACGTTCCCACACCCTCTTCGGCATAGGCCCACTGCGCTGCAGG
>WLEA01000104.1 GCA_009704535.1 Actinomycetota bacterium | reverse complement strand
TTGCGCCTGGATCACACAACGCCCACGTAACGTAGCGAAAACGGTGCCAGTGAGAGTTGGCATTACGAAACGGACCATTTTCGAAACCCACAAGCCAACGCGTGCAACCAACACAACTCCCCGACTACACCCATAGGTAGTTCGATGTGGCGGCAGGCCTTGATATCGGACTGCGCCCCGAGCCTACCCAGGTTGTTCTCAGGAACCTCTCCGTGCAGAAAACCCGGTGGAGAGAGCATGCACTAGAACACCAACGATGATTCCCCAAATGAGGTCAATTGACACCACAACAGCGGCAGTGCTGAGGTAACTGACCCGATTGGGCCAGGTGGTGCGCATGTTTTCCAGAATGCTGGAAGGATTCGCGATACGCCATGAGGCTCCCAAGAGGACCCCGGCCAGTACCGCGGTGGGAATATGACTCACGATGCCACCGAATGCGAAAACAAAGGCAAGAAGTACCAGGGAGTGGACGACAGTGGCAAGCCTCGTCTTCGCGCCCGCATTAACGTTCACTGCGGTTCTAGCAATCGCGCCTGTTGCCGGCATCCCGCCAATCATCGATGAGGCAATAGTCGCCAAACCTTGCCCCACAAGCTCCCGATTTGGGCGGTAGGAATCGACAATCAATCCGTCACGACGTTTCACCATCGCGTCAGCCACCCGCGCGGAGAGAAGAGATTCAACAGTGCCCAAAAGCGCCACTACCACCGCGGCATAGATCAGTGCCCCCAGTGGCAGCTCTGGCCACGCAGGATTAAACCTAAACAAGCTACCCGAGGGTAGGACGCCCACGGTCATGACTGGGGCAGAAATCGCCCACGCGATTAGTGAGAGCAGGACCACGGCAACTGCGCTGGGAGGAATTACGCTGAGACTTGCCCACCTGGTGCGCATAGACGACCATCCCACCTTTATGGCCAGGGTCGCGACCACCAAACCAATCGGCCATAGGTGTAAGGAGCTAAGCCCCACATTGTGGAGTGTGCCCAGAGCCACGGTGAGTGTCTCTGTCCCAGCAGCCCGGGGGACTTCAAAAATCAGGGGCAACTGCTGAAGGGCGATGACGAGGGCAATTCCGAGTGTGAAGCCCTCCATCACCGCCCATGGAATCTTTTCGACATATTTGCCGAATTTCAACAAACCAAAGAGAACAATCAGAGCGCCAGCGAGAACCCCAACCACCAGAAGACCGGACATCCCCACCTGGGCAATGATGGGGAACAAGACCACGACCATCGCGCCGGTTGGACCACTGACCTGGTATTTGGAACCGCCCAGCAGGCCTGCGACCAAACCCGCGACAATCGCGGTGACAATCCCACTCACCGCACCTGCACCGGAGGTCACTCCAAAACCAAGAGCCAGCGGTAACGCAACCACTGCCACAATGATTCCCGCGGGGATGTCAAACGTCGCCGCTCCGAACGCCCGAGCAAACACTTCCACCTCAGCCGCAGAATAATTCTCGAATCCCGCTGGGCCAAACTCTACTCCTCGCGAAGCAGTGCTCGGAAGGTGAGCACCCTATGGGGCCCATTTGCATCGCACCCAAACCGCACGACCCACTACTTCTCCCCCACAACCCTTTAGGTGGAGCGATGAGGGGCCGGTAACCGGAAAATCTTCTGCAACGGCAGGTGAGACGGGAGGGCATCAAGACATTTGTCCGGCGTGGTTCAGAGACATTGCTCAGTCCTTCAGGAATTTCCCCCTCCCCTGTGATGTTCTAGAGAATGGTGATTGCTAGGTCGAGACAGAAAAAGGCGAAATGACTCATATTCCCGCCCATGGGCCCCTGGGCCGCTACGGCCAAACCGAGGAAAGCAAGCGCGCAGCCATTGACAATGCGCCCTCCATCGACGGCCTAATGCCACGAATCCTGGCGCTGTTCGACCCGCACCGGAAACCGTTAACTCTCACGATCGGCTTGGTAATCACCGGCGCTGCTCTCTCGGTCATTCCTCCCCTACTCATTCAAGATGCCTTCAACGAGGGCCTCTTCCCGGAGAGCGGAATTCCCAACCTCGACATTCTGGCGACGTTAGTCGCCATCATGTTGGCCCTCTGGGCTGTCATTGGGGGTCTGAGCGTGTGGCAGCACTACCTCACCGCTCAGATCGGTAACAGGGTCATGGGCTCACTCCGGGTTCGCATGTTCGAGCACCTGCAATCCATGCACCTGGGGTTTTTCACAAAAACCAAGACAGGCGCGATTCAGTCACGGTTGCAAAATGATGTCGGTGGCGTCTCGAGTGTCCTCAAAGAAGTCATCGCGAATCTTTTGGGGAGCACCGTCACGGTTGCGGCATCCCTGATTGCGATGGTGATTCTGAGCTGGCAGCTGACCGTGGTGGCAGTGATTCTGCTTCCCCTCATGATTTTTCTCCAGAAGGGAATCGGTCGTGTCCGTGCCCGGATTGCCGCGGCAACACAGCATTCGCTGAGCGAGATGTCAGCGATGACACAGGAAGCGCTTGGCGTGAGCGGAATTCTGCTCTCCAAGAGCTTCGGTCGGCAGCGCAGTGAAGTGGAGCGCTACGAGAGGGAGAACGACACTCAAATCGGTCTGCAGGTGAAGCTCTCGATGTCGGGACAAGCGTTCTTTGCGCTCATTCAGTTGTTCATGTCGGCAATACCCGCCGTCATCTACCTAGTCGCGGGAATTCTGATTCTTGGCGCCAACCCACTGACGGTGGGAACGCTGGTGGCGTTCACCACAGCCCAATCGCGGTTGATGTTCCCGATGATGAACCTGCTGCAAATTGGGCTTGAAATTCAGACCTCGAGGGCTCTTTTTGCCCGGATTTTTGAATACCTGGACCTTTCTCCCGCTATCTCAAGCCCCAGCTCACCTAAGCCTGTTGAGCCCTCGAAGCTCGGGCTCGTGGAATTTGAGAACGTCTCTTTCCGGTATGACGAGGGAAGTGACGACGAGGAGTCTTCAGGGCTGACAGCAATCAATTTCCGAATCGAACCCGGCGAGTATGTAGCCTTGGTCGGCCCCTCCGGCGCCGGGAAAACCACCATCACGTCTCTGATTCCACGATTTTTCGACGTCTCCTCGGGAGCGGTGAAGTTTGCCGGCGTCAACGTCAAAGACTGCGACCAGGACGAGCTCATCGGCCACATTGGCATCCTGAGCCAGGACACATTCCTCTTCAACGACACAATCGCCGAAAACATCGCCTATGCGAAGGAGGGCGCCACGCAGGACGAGATCGAGGAGGCTGCTCGCTTAGCAAACATGCACGACACAATCCTGTCGTTTCCTGAGGGCTACCAGACCCTCGTTGGTGAGCGGGGTTACCGCCTGAGCGGCGGCGAAAAACAACGGATCGCGATTGCACGCGTGCTACTGAAGGATCCTCAGGTGCTCATCCTCGATGAGGCCACAAGTTCTCTGGACACCCAGTCGGAGCGACTGGTTCAAGCCGCGCTGGACTCGGCCTCGGCTAATCGCACCACTATTGCTATTGCTCACCGCCTCTCCACGGTGGTCAATGCAGACCGCATCATGGTGGTCTCTGGCGGCCGGATTGTGGAATCAGGAACACACAGCGAGCTCATTTCCAAGCAAGGCCTCTACTCTGCGCTCCTGACCGAGCAGAAGCTGGACATTGCGGGTTAAGGCTCCCGCGACCCAGTAGCCAGCTCGACTCAACCGCCCTTAGTGTCAATCCGATTGAAGGATCGAACTACCTAGTTAGGGTGTCCCCCTGGTCACGCGTGTGTGCGCAACCGGGCAATCTGGCTTGCGAGAATCAGCGACAACGCAACATCAAGACCCCTGATTGCTTCACCAAGAGACTGCGAAGAACCTGCAGCATCCAAAGCCCCTGGACTGTAATCAATCCCTGGAACACGAATCGGGGTGGACAGGATCTCCCACGGAGTCCTGTGACCATTCTCATCAAGCCTCGCATCAAACGCCTCCGCCATTTTCACAGCCCGGCGACTATACAGAATCAACATCAAGCCACCAAAAATTGTGATGATGGCCCACCACGGTAAGGACGAACTCCTCACCCCGGTGTAGGAGAGCTCCGTCTTAGCCCCAGGTTCTCCCGCGGGACCCGAACCGACAATGTTCTCTGAAACAGAGGTGATCACACCACCTTCACCAATCTCAATAACAACATTCAACGCCAACACTTCCCCTGAGGGAAGAAGCACCTGATAGACGACCGTGTAGGAACCAGGGGCGAGCCCTGCAGGCAGTGCCACAGCTCTGTCGAAAGCCCCACCAGTGGAGACCTCTTCGAAAAGCTTCACCTCAGGAGCAAAAAGAGACACTGTCGCTACAGAACCAGCTGGAACACTCAACCCGGAAACATCAAC
>WLEA01000103.1 GCA_009704535.1 Actinomycetota bacterium | reverse complement strand
AGGCCCCTTCTTTCCCCGTGGCGACAATCAACATCGGACCAAGACAGAGGGGGCGAGTTTTTGCTCACAGTGTGGTGTCTTGCCTGCCCACTGAAGCCTCCATTTCTGGAGCATTTCAGCGCGTGACGTCCAAGCAATTCAGAGACTCTCTTGGCGCCGTCACGAATCCCCTTGGCGGGCCGGGGGCGGCAAACGGGATTCTCGCCGTTATAGAAAACCTTCCTCCGGGTAACCTAAAGGGCAAGGTTTTTTTCGACCAGACAGGCTCACAAGCAAAGGCAGACCGTGTTAGTTGATGATGTCTCGCGGTGTGTAGTTCCTGGCTTGGCGACCGTGAAGGAGGTCGTCGAAAATCTCACCAGTTCAGGTCTGAGGCTCTGCCTCCTAGTCGATTCCGATAGGAGACTAATCGGAATCGTCTCGGATGGAGACATTCGGCGCGGCCTACTTGCGGGCGCTGGGCTTGAGAGCCCGGCGACGACAGTCATGAATGCTGATTTCGCGGCCGCACCAAGCGGAACCGCGGTCTCCGAACTCACGAGGGTTGTGCGGCTGAGGGAAGTGACCCATTTGCCACTTGTGGGGGATGACGGGAGGCTCGCTGGCTTGTTTATCGACCAGCCAGATGGTGAAGCCGCTGCCCGAGACAACACAGTCGTCATCATGGCCGGTGGGATGGGCCTGAGGCTTAGACCACTGACAGAAAACACGCCGAAGCCGATGCTTCCCGTTGGGGGGAAGCCAATGGTGCAACACACCATCGAGTCTCTCCGGGCAGAGGGGTTTGTGAACTTTGTCTTGGCAATCAACTATTTGGGCGACCAGATCGAGGGACACTTTGGCGATGGCTCGGATTTAGGGGTCCGTATCGCCTATGTCAAAGAAGAGCAGCCACTGGGGACCGGTGGCGCGCTCTCACTTTTGGAGGACTCTTTCACTTCACCAATTGTCGTCATCAACGGTGACGTCCTCCTATCAGCGCGCCTGACAGAGATGCTCAACTACCATCACTCTCATTCCGCCGACATCACTGTCGGCGTCAAAGTCCTCGATACGCAAATCCCGTTTGGAGTAATCGAGCTGGAGGGGAACCACATTGTCGCGATGCAGGAAAAGCCTGTTTATCGGGACTTTGTCAATGCGGGTGTCTATGTTTTGGAGCCCTCTGTCGTGCGCAGTGTTGCCCCTGCGGTGCGACTCGATATGCCCGATTTGGTGGTCGGGTGGCTGGGTCGCCGAAAGGTTTTCGCGTATCCTATGCACGAGTCGTGGCGAGACTTAGGCCATATCGAGGACCTTGAAAGTGCCCGTCAAGACTATGAGCGTAGGGGTGAGTAGATCGTGGATCTGATTGGTTACCCGACACCTGTCGATCTAAAGCGCTTCGAAGAATCGGGTTCAGGTGAGGCCCTCTACGGATTGCCCGCTTCGGTCGCCTACTGCAGAGACTGTGTGATTTCCAACCAGCGGCCTAACTCCTCAGTGGAGTTCCTCAACACCCCGGGGAGCAAGAAAGTAGCTATCAATTTTGATGGCGAGGGGGTGTGTGACGCCTGTCGGTTTGCGGAGCGCAAACGCGGAGAAATCGACTGGGAGGCTAGAGAAGCGCAACTGGAAGAGGTGTGCGATCAAAACCGTAAGAGCGATGGTTCCTACGACTGCATAGTGCCGGGATCCGGTGGCAAGGACAGCTTCTACGCATCTCACATTTTGAAGACCAAGTACGGCATGCACCCGCTCACGGTCACATGGGCGCCACACGTGTATACGGAGTGGGGCCGACGTAATTTTGACCGTTGGATTCATGCTGGCCACGACAACTACCTCATGACGCCTAATGGTCGCGTCCACAGGCTCTTGACTCGATTGTCCACGGAGCTGCTGTTACACCCTTTCCAACCGTTTATCTTTGGTCAGAAGTTCTTAGCTCCCAAAATGGCTCAGCTGTTCGATATTCCCCTTGTGTTTTATGGAGAGGACGAGGCTGAATACGGAAATCCCATCGGCGATACGACGACGGCGACTCGAAGTAGTGACTATTTCGCGTTTGACAATCTGGCCCAAGTGCATTTGGGCGGTGTGAGCACGAAGGACCTCATCGACCAGTTCGGGCTAGAAATGAATGAGCTGTTGCCCTACTTGCCCTCTCGAGCGGAGAAAGTGAGAGCGCACAAGACCGAGGTTCACTACCTCGGCTACTACTTACGCTGGCACCCTCAATCTGCGTATTACTACGCGGTTGAACACGGTGGTTTTGAAGCCTCGCCCGAGAGGACTCCTGGTACCTATTCGAAGTACAACAGCATTGATGACCGCATCGATGACCTCCATTACTACACGACCGGTGCGAAGTTCGGAATTGGCCGGGCCAGCTATGACGCCGCCCAGGAAATCCGCAGCGGCGATATCGATCGGGACGAGGGCGTTGCGCTCGTCAAAAAGTACGACCACGAGTATCCCGAGCGCTTCCTCGACGAAATGTTGCAGTATCTGTCTCTGCCTGCGAAGGAGTTTCCTGTCGCATCGAAGATGTTCGAGCGACCAATCATGGACCGCGAGTATTTTGACCTACTCGTCGACAACTTCCGTACTCCTCACCTCTGGAAGTGGGATGGCAAATGGGTGCTTCGCCACCCGATTTGGTCGGAGTCATGACCGCAGAGGGGATAAAGCCAGTTCGACTGATTTCGCGGCTTGATGTCAAGGGCACGAATCTCATCAAGGGAATTCGATTCGAAGGTCTTCGCGTCATTGGCGCTCCTAACGAGAAGGCCCGTCAGTACTACGAGCAAGGCGTCGATGAGCTCCTTTACATCGACGCGGTGGCTAGTTTGTACAACCGAAACTATCTCGGTGGGCTCGTGTCAGAGGTCGTCAAAGATGTTTTCGTGCCGATCACCGTCGGTGGCGGTATCCGCAGTGTTGATGACGTCCGAGCCTTGCTGCGTGCAGGAGCGGACAAGGTTGCGATAAACACAGCGGCAGTCAAAGACCCAGGGCTTCTGACGCGGGTAGCCGAGAGCTTTGGCCGACAGTGCGTGGTGCTCTCCGTTGAAGCCAAGTCAGTTGCTCCCGGAAAATGGGAGGTTTATACCGAGGGCGGCCGCGAACGGTCTGGCCGTGACGTCGCGGAGTGGATTGACGAAGGCATCGCGCGGGGCGCTGGAGAGGTCCTCGTCACCTCGGTCGACCAAGACGGGACAGAGACTGGGGCCGATCTAGACCTGATGGCGATGGCTGGAGAGTTGTCGACGGTTCCCGTAATTGCCTCGGGGGGAATCGGGTCCTCGACTCATGCCCAGGAGCTTGTGGACGCGGCCAATGTTGATGCTATTGCCGTGGGCCGTGCGCTCCATTACGGCCGCCTTGACCTCGGTTCTCTCAGACACGGTCTTCGATCGAAGGGCGTTGGGGTAAGGGACTATGTCAGCTCCTAACATCACGATTGTTGACTACGGGCTCGGGAACCTGATGAGCGTGTCGCAGGCGGTGACCCACGTGGGCGCTAATCCGATTGTGACGGCGGATCCTGAGGTGGTCGCAGCTGCAGAGAGAATCATCCTCCCGGGAGTTGGAGCGTTTGCGGTGGCTATGGGTTTTCTTGAAGGATTGGGGCTCGACCAAGCCCTGACCGCCGCCAACTCACGGGGCACTCCACTACTAGGAATATGTCTCGGCATGCAACTGCTCTTTAGCGAGAGCCTGGAGTTTGGCCAAACGGCAGGCTTAGGCTTTATTGATGGGACTGTCCGCCCAGTCGTGGGTGATGGTGCGCAGGGCCAGGCTGTGAGGTCAACCCACATCGGCTGGCGGAATCTTGATGTCGCCGACGCCGGGGTGGATCATCGGCTTTTAGCGGAGACCGAATCTGATGACTCGGTCTATTTTGTGCACTCGTATTCTGGCCACTCGACTAATCCACGCCACACGCTCGCGACTGTTGACTATGCGGGGGCCGCCATAGCGGCAGTCGTCGGTGTTGACAATGTTTTGGGGGTTCAGTTCCACCCAGAAAAATCTGGTCCGGCAGGACTTCGAATCTTGGGGAATTTCTGTGGGCGCTAGATTCGCGCTCGTCGGCTTCGGCAGTGCTGGGGCGAGGGTACTCGAGGTGCTTCGTGAGCTTCGCGATGATGCTGAATTCTTGGTGGTGTCGCGCAGCGGCGCTGCCGGCGAGGGTTTCAGGTCAACTAGGTCGCTTGACGATGTGGTTGCGTTTGAGCCGGATGCTGTGGTCCTGGCTGGCCCTGTGACGACTCGGGTTGATGTGTTGCGCCAGATTGGTGCACTCAATGTGCCGGTGTTCATTGAGAAACCCTTGGCCCACACGCTGGGGGATGCTGTGGTGGTTGTGGAGCT
>WLEA01000102.1 GCA_009704535.1 Actinomycetota bacterium | reverse complement strand
GGTCGAGGGAGTGGGCGTTCCCCTTCGTCGCTCCAATGTCGATACCGACCAGATCATTCCGGCTAATTTCCTCAAGCGCGTCACGAAGACAGGGTATGACGATGCGCTGTTTTGTCAGTGGCGGCAAGACCCGGAATTCATTCTCAACCAGGCGCCCTACGTCCAAGGACGTGTGCTGGTTGCAGGCCCTGACTTTGGAACGGGTTCCTCGCGCGAGCATGCAGTGTGGGCGCTTCGCGACTACGGTTTTGGTGCTGTAGTTTCCTCGCGGTTCGGCGACATCTTCCGCTCGAACTCCGGCAAGCAAGGGCTTGTCACCGCGATTGTTCCGGAGAGTGTCGTAGAGGCCCTGTGGAAAGAAATTGAGGCACACCCGGGCACTAGCGTTACGGTCGACCTCGTGGCTCGTGAGGTACGGTGTGGAGCGGTAAGTTCGCTCTTTGATATTGACGATTACACGCGCTGGCGTTTGATGGAGGGTCTTGATGACATTGCGCTCAGCCTTCAGCACGACGACGCCATCGCAGCCTTTGAAGCACGGCGGGAAGCCTGGCGACCGAGAACGCTACCTGTCAGGAATAGCTAAGTGACCGCGGTGGCCGCCTCGAAAGGCAAGGCTTACCCCATGGCTGCTTCGCCCGACACGGTGGTTTTTGAAGGGGGCCGCCCACTCGTTGGCGAGGTAGAAGTTCGCGGTGCTAAGAATTTAGTTACCAAAGCGATGGTGGCCTCGCTTCTTGCCGATTCCCCCAGCATTCTGAAAAACGTGCCGGTCATCAGCGATGTCGCCGTTGTTCGCGGCTTGCTCGAAGCTCACGCCGTAGCGGTTACCGATGTTGGTGACGGCGTTCTCAAACTTGACCCCCGCGCGGTCAAGAGCGCTCACTTCGCCGAGATCGATGCCCACGCTGGCTCGAGCCGGATTCCTATCCTGTTTTGTGGCCCGTTGCTTCACCAACTGGGCGAGGCCTTTATTCCCGACCTTGGTGGTTGTCGCATCGGCGATCGCCCCATTAACTTCCACCTGGATGCTCTTCGGGCGTTCGGTGCCGAGCTCGATAAGAGCCACGAAGGCATCCGCCTTCGCGCTCCGAGTCGTCTTGTCGGTGCGCGCGTTGATTTGCCCTACCCGAGCGTTGGCGCGACTGAGCAGGTCCTGTTGACTGCTGTTCGCGCGCAGGGCGTTACCGAACTCACCAACGCAGCCATTGAGCCAGAGATTATGGACCTCATAGCGATCTTGCAGAAGATGGGCGCAATCATCTTGGTTGAGCCAAACCGCACCATTGTGATTGAGGGCGTTGATTCTCTGAGCGGCTACGACCACCGAGCCATACCTGATCGCAGCGAGGCAGCCTCGTGGGCATCAGCAGCGCTCGCGACCAGGGGCGACATTTATGTGCGGGGTGCTGAGCAAAAAGATCTGATGACCTTCTTGAATGTCTATCGCAAGGTAGGTGGGCAGTTCCAGGTTGACGACCACGGTATTCGCTTCTCCCACCCGGGCGACAGTATTCGGCCCGTTGTTATTGAGACCGATGTGCACCCCGGTTTCATGACCGACTGGCAGCAACCCATGGTTGTTGCGCTCACTCAGGCGGAGGGCCGCTCCATCGTCCACGAGACGGTTTATGAGAACAGGTTCGGTTTCACCGACGCGCTTCGCCAGATGGGCGCAAACATCGAGGTCTATAGAGAAGGCATCGCGAGTATCACCCGCCGTGTTCCAAGGCGCCCTCTGGAGCAGGCGGCAGTAATCACGGGACCCACGCCGTTGCGTGGGGCTGATATCCGGGTTCCCGACCTTCGCGGTGGCTTCAGCCACATCATCGCTGCGGTAACGGCTCAGGGCTACTCCACCGTCAGCAACATGGGCATTATTTCCCGCGGGTATGAGCACCTGCTCGACAAGCTCGCGGGCCTTGGCACAAGCTTTGAGCTCAAGGGTTAGCTCGGGTGACTGAGCAATCCCCGAAGTCGGTGCGGGTCGCGCGCAGCGCTGAACTGCGCTGGCGTGTTATCGCAGGCCTTGTTCTGCCGATTTTTGGCCTCCTGGTGAAACTTCGAATCCAGCCAGGCTCCGCCTTGCCCGCACGGGGGCCGTTCATTCTGTCGCCCAACCACTACAGCGAAATCGACCCGATTGTGATGGGGGTTGTTGTGTGGAAGCTTCGCCGCACGCCACGATTCCTCGCTAAGGCTTCCTTGTTCAAGGTTCCAGGCCTCGCGTGGCTGTTGCGTTTCACCGGTCAGATTCCGGTGGAGCGAGAGGCCGGTGCCCGCTTGGGTGAACCGTTGAAAGCCGCCACGTTGCTCGCAGAGCGCGGCCAAGGAGTGATCGTCTATCCGGAGGGCACACTGACTAAAGACCCAGATCTGTGGCCCATGGTCGGCAAATCCGGAGCAATCCGAATGGCCCTCGAGCAGGGCATCCCCCTCTATCCGGCAGCTCACTGGGGAACCCAGAACTTGATGGGGCGCTACGCGAAGAAGATTAGGGTGTTTCCCCGCACGACCATCGATGCGGTAATCGGCCAACCGCTCGACCTATCTCGCTTTGAGGGCAAGCCCATGACCCGTGAAATCTTGGGTGAGGCCACCGAGATGTTGATGGCGGAGATCACCGCCCTGGTGTCCCAACTGCGCGGAGAGAAAGCACCGGCCAAGCGCTTTGACCCCAGCCAGGTGGCATAGCCATGGTTCACATCGCTGTAATGGGGGCTGGTTCCTGGGGGACAACATTTGCGAAGGTGCTGGCCGATGGTGGCAACACCGTGACACTGTGGGCGAGGCGGCCCGAGGTAGCTAGCGAGATCCACAACACCAACCGGAACACGGCCTATCTACCGGGCATCACTTTGCCAGAGTCCATCGATGCCACTGAGCACCTTGCCTCCGCGTTGGAGGGGGCCGAGCAGGTCTATCTCGCTGTGCCAAGCCAGCATTTACGTGCAAATCTGGCTGATGCGGCGTCGTTGATCCCTCCGGACGTTCCGGTGGTGAGCCTCATGAAAGGCGTCGAGGCCCAGACGGGCCTGCGGATGAGCGAAGTCCTCCACCAGGTCGGTGGGTTTGCCCGCGACCGAATTGCTGTGGTGAGCGGACCCAACCTCGCCCTGGAAATTGCGCAGGAACAACCGACTGCTGCGGTGGCATCCTCAACCTCTGTCGCCACTGCCCGGGCTGTCGCTACAGCCTCCACCAACAGCTATTTCAAGACCTTCATCAATGACGACGTTGTCGGCACCGAATTCGGTGGAGTCCTGAAGAACCTCATTGCGGTGGCTGTTGGCATCGCGGATGGTGTCGGCTACGGCGAGAACACCAAAGCCTCGATTATTACTCGCGGTCTCGCTGAAATCTCCGCCTTCGCTGCCGCTTTCGGCGCGAGCCCGCAAACCATGTCGGGGCTTGCGGGGCTTGGTGACCTGATTGCGACCTGCGAATCGCCACTGTCCAGAAACAATACAGCCGGTCGGATGTTGGGTCAGGGCCAGAGCTTCACCGAAGTTGTTCGCACGATGAATCAGACGGCTGAAGGCCTCGCCTCCGTTAAGCCCGTGCTGGCTCTCGCGAAAAGCAAGGGAATCGCGATGCCCATCGTGACGCAGGTCGGCCAAGTACTCGATGGCGAGCGAGACCCACGCGAACTGGCTCCGCACTTTGCGACGGACTCTGACACGCCCGAGGACGAGTAGGGCTAGCGTGTTAGGGACCGTGGGCTCCAGCGACTGGGTTGCTGAGAAGTTTGGCTCTGGAGCACCACGCATCATTGCCCTCCACGGCTGGGGTCGTAGCGGGAAGGATTTTGAGAGAATACTTGCCGGCCAGGTTGGCCTCGCTGTTCACCTGCCGGGCTTTGGCCCTGCTGCTCACCCTACCGGGGCCTGGTCGACTGCGGACTATGCCGACCAGTTGGCTCTGGCACTTCGGGGACTGGGACCGGTGATTGTTGTGGGCCACTCCTTTGGTGGTCGGGTTGCGCTGCGGCTCGCTGCCAGAGCCCCAGAGCTGGTGAGCGCTCTGGTGTTGACCGGTGTTCCGCTGACCAGGGTCAACGCACCGAAGCCTGCGCCCCTAGCGTTTCGCATTGCCAAGGTGCTCCACGCCAAGAAACTGATTCCTGAGGCCACCATGGAGCGCTATCGGCGCAAATACGGCTCCCAGGATTACGGCAACGCTCGCGGTGTGATGCGGGAGATCTTGGTCAAGACCGTGGCCGAGGACTACCTCGATGACGCAACCCGTGTGGTCGCACCGGTGACCATGGTTTGGGGGGAGCTCGATGCTCCCGCACCATTGGCTGCTGCGGAAAAAGCTCTGGAGTATTTCCCTCGCGCCACGCTGCGTGTGGTTCCGGGCGCTTCGCACCTCCTGGAGGGTAACCTCGAG
>WLEA01000101.1 GCA_009704535.1 Actinomycetota bacterium | reverse complement strand
GAGATCACAGTCGCCAGCGCATCCTGGTCACTCAACGCGGCAAGCCCTTCGACCGTGCGACTAGCGAGTCCAGTCGCAGCGAAGCGTTGGAGCCGTTGTGTCTTGAGCGCTGAGGGCAGTAGCCCCCACAGCGCATCGAAAGTGTCCGAGAGGGCAATGAGTAGTTCTGGTTTGGGGTTTCCGTCTTTGTATGTTCGCTGTGGGGAATCGAGTGCTACACCCTCGGCATTCTCCCGCGCAAAACCAGCCGCTGCTTCGTCCTGATGTGGGTGAACCTGAATCGAGAGCGGTCGGGACGCGGCCAAAAACTTGACCAAGAGCGGAAACTCGTGCCCTGTGACCTCAAGCCAACTCGAGAAGTCGGTGTGCTCACCACCTTCGTCGACTGTGCACTGAGACGCCGGATGAGATCCAAACCAGAGTTCAGCCTCGGGCTGACCGGTTGGAGGGAGCCCCTGAAGCGCCGACATAGCGTTATGGGTGCCCCAGTCGTAGTTCTTTGGCACTGAGCGCAGTCTCGCAAACACGCTTTGAGCCTAACCCCTTGCCCTCCCAGGTGGATGGGTTGAGTCGCTCGGGGTTCTGGTCTGCCAGAATGAGCAGGTGATGACAACCACGAAGAAGAGCGGGCGTCCCGCCCGCGAAGCTGACGCCTGGGTCGTTATTCCCCTGTTCAACGAATCTGAGGTAATTAGCTCGGTTGTCACTGAGCTGTGCCAATCCTTTGAGCACGTCGTGTGTGTTGATGATGGCAGCAGTGATGATTCGGCAGAACTCGCTACGAAGGCCGGCGCCAGGGTTCTTCGGCACCCCATCAACCTCGGCCAGGGTGCTGCATTGCAAACAGGTTTTGACTATGTCCTGACCCACGAAGACGCCACCCACGTCATTACCTTCGATGCCGACGGGCAACACCGAGTCTCGGATGCCCTCGAGATGCTCGAGCTTGCACGCTCAAAGAGAATTTCCGCAGTGTTTGGGTCCAGGTTCCTGGATAAGCGAACTAAACCGGGTCTCAAGAAGAAGGTGGTGCTGACGGTCGCCGTCATCGCAACTCGAATCTTCACCGGTCTTCGTCTCACCGACGCTCACAACGGCCTGCGGGTGCTTAGTCGCGAAACCATCAGCAAGATTCGCATGGAGCAAAACGGAATGTCTCATGCCTCTGAAATCGTTCACCAGATTGCCAAGGCTCGCCTGGCCTGGCGTGAATATCCAGTCGAAATCCTCTACACGGAATACTCAAAGCGCAAGGGCCAGTCCCTGTTGAACTCGATCAACATAGTGATCGATTTGATTGTGAGGTGATGGACGTCATGCTGAGTCAATGGGTTCTCATGGGTGCTCTGGTTTTGGTTGGCGTCTACTTGTTGAAGGCCAAGCGGAGCGCTTCACAGCAGGCCATCCGGCGCTTGGCAATAATTGCAGCCCTGTTCCTGGGTGCGCTCGCGGTCCTCTTCCCCAACTACACCTCAGTCGTTGCTGGCTACCTCGGCATCGGGCGGGGAACCGACCTCTTGCTCTATGCGTTTGTGGTGTTCGCTCTGTTTTATGTTGTTCACCAATACCGGCGTCAACTCTGGCAAGAGAAGACAATCACCGATCTTGCGCGAGCGCTCACGCTCGTGCGCGCAGCCCAGGAAGACCAGGCGCGCACCAACAAAACCAGGCCTTAGCGTCTGGCGACTAGGACAGTCTGACGAGCGTCCCAGGGGTAATGACTTGACCTGATCGCAGGCTGGTGTTCAAGCCGAGGATCGTAGGAAGCGCAACGGAACGTCGCTCCGCGATCCGCTCAGGGGTGTCGCCCTCCTGCGAGCGGTGGTAGCTCATTTCCTGGGTGGTCTGGCCCACCTTCAAGCGCTGGCCCACACGGATCCGGTTCACGTTTCGGATGTTGTTGTCGGAGGCGATTTTGGCCGCAGTGGTGCGGTTCCGAAACGCGATGCGCAACATCGTGTCACCACGGCCAACCGTGTAGAAGACGTCGTTGGTCACTCGCTCCACCACAAGTGGCTCGAGGGGTGGTAGCGGAACTACAGGTTCTGCTGGGACTTCCGGATTTTCTTCGACCGGGTCCGCTGGGGTTGAGTCAGGGTCGACTGGCGCGTTGGGATCAACGGCGGGTGGATCGACAACCTCGGCAGGCGGGTTTGGGCGGACCGCGCCAGAGGCGATTACAATTGACGGATCAAGGATGACCGGCGAATTCACTGTGGTGACAATGCCCCGTTTGGTAATCGTCAATGCCTGCCCGACCCGAATCAACGATCCGGACTGAGGTAATGAGTTCTCGGCAACAACGCTTGCCACAGCGACACCGTTTGCCCGAGCAATTGCCCACACGGTCTCGCCGGAGCGCACCGTATGGCGAGTGACGATGTCTTGGTTGACTTGAGTGGTCTGAACAGCAATCTCCGTCCAACTCACGCCATCGGCGGACTCAAAAGCTTTTCCACTTGCCGTGAGCACGGCGTAGTTTCCCTTGTTTGACTGCCCAAACTCTGAAACCCCATTAGCGGGCGAAGCGCCAGGGACGACGCCGAGGCGTTGCCAGTTAGTCAGGTCTCGAGATGTTGCGATGGTGCCATCACGGTCAACGACCATGGTCAGGCCGTCCCTGGTTGCCGCCAAAGTTCTGAAGTCTTTGGTCGGATTGAACCAGTAGTTGTAGACACGCCAGAAGTTTCGGTTGCCATACGAGCTACACGAATCTCCCGCCGTTGCCAGATTGACCATGGCAATCTGGTTCGGGGTGTAGGGGGTGTAGTAGTACAGGCCAGCAGTTGCCTGGTTGCGAATCCTCACTGGCGTCGTTCCACAGGAAGCGTTGGGGTGCAAGCGAACCTGAGGGGTCTGGCCGATAGCGAACCAGGTGAAGAAGCGACTGGTTCCGGGTGGATTCGAATACCGCTTGAACTGCTTCGCTGCGTTGTAGACCTGGTTATAAAACCCAAAGAACTGGGCATCACACGGAGCAGTGTCAGGGCACGCGTATCCAGTGGCCTTTTGGAACCTCGTTGTCGAGGGTGCCGTGAGGGTGACCAAAGACTGTTCTTTCTGAATCAGCACCAACAGAGCTTCAGCTGACACGCCACAGGCTTCAGACACCTTGGCAATGATCTGGGCTGCTGTTTCGTTCTCAACACCCTGATAAGCCCTACAGAGCACAGAAGCGTCCCTGGAGAACGTCGTTTCGCGGTAATCCTTCATACACACGAAGCCCGAACGGCAGTCGGGGTTGCGCTCTTGAAGGAATGACTGGATGGCCTCCGCCGACATTGACCCCGAGCGGAAGAATTCGGCATCGCTGATCAGGTTTCCCGGGTCAAAAGCGGAACCCAAAGGCAGCATGAAGCGGGTCCAGTTCTTGCCATCCGAGCTTCTTGCCGCTTCAAAGTATGAGGTGGCGAGGAACTGGGTCCCAGTCCACACCACAGAGGTCACACCGCTTTTGGTGAGCCCGAAACCACTGGAAGTCCAGGATGTTCCCTGGTTTTCAGACCAGTGAAGTAGACCGGTCGCGTCAGCACCAACCCAGATGGTGGTGTTCCTGGCACCATGAATGACCGTGCCAGTCGGATCGGCGTTTGCGCTCGCGTGAGACAACCCAATGCCGGGCTGGATGACTCCTGCAATGGCAAGGACGGCGACCGCAAAACTGGAGAGGGCAAGCTTCAACCAACGGTTCACATCTCCCACAGTAGGTTCCAGCCCCCTATTTGGGCTGTATTTGGGTGCAGTGTGTCGACTAGGGGCGTCTAGTCACTCAGAACGAGGTCCCGCAGCACGTCGACGAGGCCTCTCGCGTAACGGCTGTAGTGGCCAGAAAACCAGCGGGAGAGTACCGGGAGAACGCGGGGCAGGTGGGTCCTCGGGAGACGGCTTCTCCACTCATCGTGTTCACACTTGCCGATGAGCGCGTCCTTGTCACCAGGCTGCAGCCACGCCGGCGCCAGCGCCACGAGGTTGGACAACGCCCTGTTTCTCGCAGCTTTCCGGGCAAAGAAGGAACTTCTGCCCTCGCGAAGTCGCTCGCCGGCCTCAGCAGCGTTCAGGCGGGTTGCGCCAATTTGATTGGCGCCGTGTTGGCGATAGTCGATCAGTTCTTCCTCGACAAACCGGACACCATGATGCAGGGCCGCAACTAGAGCCAGCCATTCGTCGTGCACCCAACCCTCTGGTACTGGCAGAGCGTCGCGCAACAAGTCAGACCGGATCATCGTGGTCGCGCCCGTCACGAGATTTCGGCGCAAGAGCGCCTCAAGCGCCCCGCCAGAGCAAAGAGCCCTACGTTCTGATCTGGTCATCGCCAGCGCATGGCTAAGTGAGTCCATGCGCTGGCCAGATTCATTAACGAGCGCGGCGTCGGAATGAACGAGCAGTGCCGTCTCATCCTGCTCGAGCACCTGGCCTAACCGTTCTAGTTTCT
>WLEA01000100.1 GCA_009704535.1 Actinomycetota bacterium | reverse complement strand
TGATTGACGTAGCAGCTGGTGATCTTGGCTCCAGCGCAGCCCGCAAATATGACGTTGAGGCATGGGTTCCGACCCAGGGTGCCTACCGAGAGCTGACCTCCACATCGAATTGCACGACCTTCCAGTCCCGTAGGCTCAATGTGAGGTTCCGCAGGGACAAGGATGCCGGCACCGAACCCGTTGCAACCCTGAATGGAACACTGGCCACAACCCGCTGGATTGTGGCGATTCTTGAAACTCATCAGCAGGCGGATGGGTCAGTCACAATCCCCGAGATTCTTCGTCCTTACATGGCCGGTGCCAGCGCTATCAGCGCTGGCTAAGTCGAGACTGGTACACATAGGGGTCATGACAACTACATCTGAGCGCTGGCTCGTTGCTCTAGATATCGATGGCACCGTTCTCCATGAGGACGGCCATCTCTCGTCAGAAGTAGTATCCGCGGTTCAAAAAGCCCGCGATTCCGGCCACGAAGTCACGCTGGCCACCGGCAGGTCAGTATCGATGACAATTCCCATTCTTGAGCGCCTCGACATCGTTCCCGAGTATGTCGTGTGTTCCAACGGCGCCATTACGCTAAAGCGCGACACTGCGGCGCCCTCGGGCTACCGACGCTTTCACGTCGAGCACTTTGATCCAACGCCTGTCTTGACTCGCATCAAGGAGGCGCTTCCCGAAGCCCACTACGCCGTCGAGGATGAGACTGGCCTCTATCGCTACACGGATTGGTTCCCCGAGGGCGCTCTCGATGCCATGAGCGAGCAGGTCACTTTTGAGGAGCTTTTGACCACCGTGGCAACACGTGTCGTCGTCATCGCGCCAGGCCATGAAATCGATGACTTCTTGAAAGTCGTCGAGGGTATGGGCCTTCACCAAGTGAGCTATACCGTCGGGTGGACAGCATGGCTCGATATTGCCCCTGAGGGCATCAACAAATCCACCGCCCTGGAGTTGGTTCGGGAGAAGCTCGGTTTTGGTTTAGACCGTGTCATGGTCATCGGTGATGGCCGCAATGATATTGAAATGCTGCAGTGGGCAGCCCGGCAGGGCCGCGCTGTTGCGATGGGCCAGGCACCGGAAGAAGTTCGCATTCACGCCAACGAGATAACCGGCGACTTCACCCAAGACGGAGTTGCTACCGCACTTGCCCCTCTTACCCGCTGATTCGCAACGTCGGTCCTCTGGGAGCGCATTTGGCGGGACCTTGCGCAGCAGGGCTGATTCGGCGGTGGACTCAGGTGTGTGACATGCCAGGACCCAGCGCTAGAATTAGGAGAGACTTCAGTGTTCCCCTTGGTTTCCAAAATCTGCTAACTCAGATATCGGCGAAAGGCAGAAAGCGGTGTCGATCAAAGCGTTGGTCCTGAGCCATGACCCGAACCGAGCTTTTGCTGAGAATATGACAAAAGCCTACGATGAGTTGTGGCCAGAGCACCCTTTTCAGTTCTATATTCCATTCCAAACGAACCGAATACCCTGGTCTGACGGGCTATCGTTCGTCCCGTCGGCTGCTGGAATTAAACAGTCAGTTGGGTCCCTCCTCGAGCTAGTCGGGGATGAGGAAATGGTCTACTGGGCGATTGATGACAAAATCCCGATAAAGGCCAATCAATCCCGCTTGAGAAGACTGTTGACGATTTTTGAGACTCTTTCCGAAAGCGGCCAGGAGGAAATCGACGGATTGTGTTTCACACGAGCGGAACCCTTCAAAAAGGGCATTGCTCCGCGAATGTTGGCCCACGGGGGCAACTTTTTTGTCCGCCGCCTTAGCTATCGGGGAATTTGGCAGCATCAGCTGATTCGTGGGCGCGTGCTGAAGAACTTCTGGCGCCAGATAATTCGAGCGAGCAGCCCACGTGACCTTGACAGATATGCGTGGGAGCCCCTCCCGGTGGACTCCACGCTTTTGGCGGTTAGAGTTAGTGCCTTGTACCAGGCGGAACAGGCTCGGAATGGGATTCCCACGGCAGTTGCTACCAGAGAGGCGCTACTCCGCGGAATCCTTCTTCCCCGTGCTGCTGAGCATCTCGAACATTCTGACAAGGACATTTTCGGAATCACTGACTTTCGCCAGACAATGATCGACTTTGTCCGACACTGGCGCTCCGGGTTCGGCCATTAGCGGCAATCCAACACTCGGGATCAAGTGTGGGGACTTTAGCCCTCGCACCTCATCTCAATTGGGAAGAGGAAAGCCCAACCGGCGCGGAGTATTGGCAAACTCGCAGTTTGCCTTGCCCTCCGACATCGGAGCGAGCTTTCCTACGTCGACCAGGTGCGAAAAGAAAGTCAAGTCTGGAGCGCTGAGTTCGGAGAGCCGCTCGAGGTCTCTGGTTCTCTGCTTAATGTCGGTCGACCGAGCGTAGCTGGCTCTGTCGTTGTCCCTCGGCAGGTCGGACGCGCCGACCTTCTTGCCCAGCGCTGAACTAAGTAAATTCGCCCTCGACTCGCCATCGGACCAAGAGACTAGATTAATCTTTCCACTCGCGGCTCGGACTACCTTGCGCAAATCAGCGCTCGATAGAGAGTCGATTTGCAGGCCAAGCGCTTTACGCTATTGGACCAGGCTGCCTACTGCGCTAAATGCCTCCTCGCTGATAGCAAATACAGACAACAGCCGGTCCGCAAACTGCGCGAGGGGGCTTGGTGGGACTCGCTCTACCCAGGAGCTGAAGTTTTTCTCAATCCGTCTTTCACGGATGATTCGCTTGCTCAGCGCAACAACACTGAGTTGCGCGACCAAGTGGTGATTAGTGACGTACGGTAGGCGGGTCTGTTGCCGGAAGAGCGAGCGACAACGTGACCGAGGCTCCCTGACGGTTGTCAGCACACTGTAAATGAGGTACGGGCCTTGGTGAAGGTTGAGATGGTCGCACACGAAGGGCCAGAATTCTTGAAAGGGCTGGGGCTCGAGGCGGATCCACTCATGTTCCGGTCTCACCCGACGAATGCGAGAACCAGATCCTGGTTATGGGCGGCTTTTACCAGGGCAAGAATTTGTCTAGCGTGCTCAGCGCTTTCCAGGTCCTTCCGGCTGACGAAAGAGGGTTTCTCCTCGTCACGGGGTTACCACGGCCGTCCAAGCCTGCGGAGATGGCTCTGGCAGCGCTTGCCCGGTCCATACCCGCGGTTACACTGAACGGTTCGCCTTCTCGGGACGCTCTTTTTCGGCTTATTCAGGGCAGCAAGGCCGTCATTTACCCAACTCTAGGTGAGGGTTTTGGGTTGCTAATTCTGGAAACCTATTTCTTGAAAACGCGATGTGTTGTCGCTGATTTGCCTGTGTTTCGAGAGTTGGCAAAGGAATTTCCGCACGCGGAATGCACTTGGAGTGCTGATCGAGAGCGGAACGGGGAGGTCCTTGGAAACATTCTTTCGCAGCCCAAACCGCGCTGGACGCATCGGCCGGTTGATCACATCTTGGGCGAGGACTGGGCGCGAAAAACTCTATTTATGGCCCAGAATCCCTAAGGAGTTGTGGCACCGTCCCCAGCAACAGGGGCAACCCCCGAGGTTGTTGAGTGTGATGGTGGCCAAATAGGATTGGCCCCGGAGGGCTGTCCGAGCGGCCGATGGAGCTAGTCTTGAAAACTAGTGGGCAGCAATGTCTCGTGGGTTCGAATCCCACGCCCTCCGCCACAATTTTGATTCAGAGGGGGAAGCGTAGTGGAGAATTCCGCTAAACCCCCCGCCCCTTCACTCTTTGAGTCTTCTGCCGGCTACCCTCAGCCGTTGCATGGCATCCAGACGCGCCTCGCGGGCTGGAGGCTTGTAACTGCTCTCGCGGCCGGTCTTGTGAGTGTTCTCGTGCTCAGTACTGGCATCGTTCTTGGCCTCACGGTGCAAAGCCTCCAGGCAAACCTCGTGACCGTCGCACTCGATGGTCCTGGAGCCCCAGTCCTGCCCAACATTGGCGACATTGAGGGCGGCTTCAATGTTCTGGTTGTTGGGTCAGACACCCGAGTTGGGCAGGGCGACCAATTTGACTTCATTGAGTCGGAGCTCAACGACGTCAACGTTCTGGTTCACGTGAGTGAAAACCATGATCGTGCGATTGTTGTGAGCTTTCCCAGGGACCTGTTGATCGATATCCCCTCCTGTCCGCGGGGCGATGGCACAAGTTCAGAGCCCCAGACAATGTCGCCACTGAACACCACGATGGGCATTGGCGGTCTGCCCTGTGTGGCAATGGCCCTCGAGCAGTTGACCGGTCTTGACATTGGCTACGCGGGACTCATGACTTTCACCGGTGTTGCGCAGCTTTCCACCGCCGTCGGCGGTGTTGAGGTGTGTGTCACAGCGCCCCTGGTTGATCCCTGGTCTGGGGTGAACCTCCCAGAGGCGGGTTACCACACCCTGGAAGGAGGGCAAGCTCTGGCCTTCCTGCGCACGCGTAAGGGTGTTGGGGATGGTAGTGACTTGGCCCGTATTTCGTCCCAGCAGGTGTATATGGCGGCGCTCGTTCGAACCCTGCAGGCCGATGGGGTACTTAATGACATTCGTAAGCTTTATGGGATTGCTTCTATTGCATCCCAAACGATGGTTCTCTCCACCAGCTTGAGTCAG
>WLEA01000010.1 GCA_009704535.1 Actinomycetota bacterium | reverse complement strand
TGAGTACCTGGTCAAAAGCGCGGTTGATGAAGGTGGCGTAGACGGCCACAACAGGGTGCATCCCGCCATAGGCTAGGCCAGCCGCACTCGCCACCGCGTGCTGTTCGGCAATACCCACATCGAGCACCCGCTCGGGATAGTGTGCTGCCATCCGGTGGAGCCCTGTGGGTCGGAGCATAGCCGCGGTAATGCCCACTACCCTCGGGTTCTCGCCAGCGATGTGAACCATCTCGTCGCCGAAGACTGCCGTCCAGGAGACCGTGTTGGAAGATTCGCGGTTCTCTCCGGTAATCGGATCAATCTGGCCCACCGCGTGGAACTGGTCGGCCTCATCGTCGAGAGCCGGTTGATAACCGCGACCCTTCTGCGTAATCACGTGAACGATGACCGGGGCTTTGCGCTGCTTGGCTTGACGGAGCGTCCGCTCAACATCCTCAATGTTGTGACCATCGACTGGGCCCAAGTACTTGATATCGAGGTTGGAATACAAGTGCTCATTGTTTGCAAAACGGGACAAGAAACCTCGCGTGCCACCGCGCAGGCCCCGATACACGGCCTTACCGGGCGCGCCAAAAAGACCGAAGAATCTCTCTGCCGTGGACTTAAACACTCGATACGAACCCTTGGCGCGGACATTACCCAGGAACCTGGCCATGCCACCTATTGTCGGTGCGTAGGAGCGTCCATTGTCATTGACCACAATGATGAGGTTGCGATCGTTGTCATGGGAGATGTTGTTGAGCGCCTCCCACGTCATACCGCCGGTGAGCGAACCGTCACCGACGACTGCCACGACAAAGCGATCTCGCTCGCCGGTCATATGGAAGGCCCGAGAGATACCCTCGGCCCAGCTCAGCGAGCTCGACGCGTGGGAGCTCTCGACTATGTCGTGCTCCGACTCCGAGCGCTGAGGATAACCGGCGAGGCCTCCTTTGTGGCGAAGCCGGGAGAAGTCTTGCCGGCCAGTCAGGAGCTTGTGAACATACGACTGGTGTCCGGTATCCCAGATGAAGGGGTCTTTGGGTGAGTCGAAAACTCTGTGCAACGCGATGGTGAGCTCCACCACGCCGAGGTTTGGGCCTAAATGCCCGCCCGACTTGGCCACCTCGGTAATCAAGAAGGTGCGAATTTCTGAGGCAAGCGCGTCGAGCTGGGTGTGGCTCAGGGCGTCCAGGTCACGAGGGGTGGAAATAGAGCTCAGCAACGACATAGCCACAGCCTACGACCAAAGTCTTGGAGGGTGCCAGCTGGCAGCTGTGACCCCGCCTAGAGCAGAGAGCGCAATACGTACTGGAGGATTCCACCGTTTCGGTAGTAGTCAGCCTCGGCAGGAGTATCGATACGAACAACCGCATCGAAAGTCACCGGGGTCTTCCCAGCCACCGAGTGCACGGTCGGGCTGGCGCTCACCCGAAGCGTGGAGGGGACCGGTCCGTCATTGAGAGCAACAATGCCCTCAATGCTGAATTCTTCTGTGCCATCAAGGCCGAGAGATGCAGCCGTCTGTCCCGCCGGGAACTGCAGTGGAATGACGCCCATTCCAATCAGGTTCGATCGGTGGATCCGCTCAAAGCTCTCAGCGATTACAGCGCGAACACCCAAAAGGCTGGTGCCCTTAGCGGCCCAGTCGCGCGAGGACCCTGAGCCATACTCTTTCCCAGCGAGAATCACCAGTGGCGTTGCCGCTGCCGCATAGCTCTCAGAGGCGTCGTAGATGGTCGTCTGCGAGGCGTCTGCGGTGGTGAAGTCTCTCGTGAAGCCCCCTTCTACTCCAGGGAGCAGAAGGTTCTTCAAACGAATATTGGCGAAGGTTCCACGAATCATCACCTCGTGGTTTCCGCGACGCGAGCCGTAAGAGTTGAAGTCCAGGCGGTCGATTCCGCGGTCGCTGAGGTAACGACCGGCAGGACTATCAGCCTTGATGGAGCCGGCAGGGCTGATGTGGTCGGTAGTTACCGAGTCACCCAGCAACGCGAGTACCCGTGCGCCGGCGATATCCGTCACAGCAGCGGGTGTTGTGGTCATTCCCTCGAAATACGGGGGTTTTCTGACATAGGTCGATGCGTCGTCCCACGCGAACGTGTCACCGGTGGGCGTCGGGAGCGAACGCCAACGCTCGTCCCCATCGAACACGCTCGCATACTGCTTGAGAAACATGTCGGTGTCGATGGACGAGTCGATGGTGGCTTGAACCTCGGCGGCATCCGGCCACACATCGGCAAGGAAGACGTCCCTACCCTGCTGGTCTTGGCCAAGCGACTGGGTATCGAAATCAAAGTCCATCGTGCCTGCCAGAGCATACGCAATGACGAGCGGCGGGCTCGCCAAGTAGTTCATCTTGACGTCTGGATTAATCCGGCCTTCAAAGTTCCGGTTGCCGGAGAGCACTGCGGTCACAGCAAGATCGTTCTCGTTGATGGCCTGGGAAATTTCATCGGCAAGAGGGCCAGAGTTTCCAATACATGTGGTGCATCCATAGCCCACGAGATAGAACCCGAGAGCTTCGAGGTCGTCCATCAGCCCGGCCTTCTCGTAGTAGTCGGTGACCACTTTCGAGCCGGGAGCAAGAGTTGTTTTGACCCAGGGCTTGGACTTCAGCCCCTTCTTCGCCGCGTTACGTGCTAGCAAACCAGCGGCCAACATCACGGAGGGGTTGGAGGTGTTCGTGCACGAGGTAATCGCGGCGATTGCCACCGCGCCGTTGTCCAGCTCAAAGCTCTGGGAGCCCACTGTCACGGGGACAGCCTTGATCGAGGTTTCCGCGGAGAGGAAGCCCTCGAGGTCCTTGTGGAACTGCTCCTGCGCGTGATCCAGTGCAATACGGTCCTGAGGCCTGCGAGGCCCAGCAATGCTCGGGACAACGCTCTGGAGATCTAGCTCAATGTATTCGCTATAGCGAGGCTCGATGGAGGGATTGTGCCAGAGGCCCTGCGCTTTGGAGTAAGCCTCAACCAAGGCAATCTGCTCCGCGCTGCGCCCGGTGAGGCGCAGGTAGTCAAGGGTGACCTCGTCGATGGGGAACATCGCCGCTGTCGAGCCGAACTCGGGGCTCATGTTTCCAATGGTGGCGCGGTTCGCGAGCGGGACATGAGTAACACCGGCTCCGTAGAACTCGACAAACTTACCCACCACGCCGTGAGCTCGAAGCATCTGGGTAATGGTCAAGACCACGTCGGTGGCCGTTACGCCCGCCGGAATCATTCCGGTGAGTTTGAAACCGACAACCCGGGGAATCAGCATCGAGACCGGCTGGCCGAGCATGGCGGCCTCAGCCTCGATTCCGCCCACACCCCAACCAAGAACGCCAAGACCATTGACCATGGTGGTGTGAGAGTCAGTTCCCACACAGGTGTCGGGGAATGCCTGGGTTACCCCCCCAAGATTCTTTGTGTAGGTGACCTTGGCAAGGTTTTCAATATTCACCTGGTGGACAATGCCGGTACCGGGTGGCACCACCTTGAAGTTGTCAAAAGCGGTCTGTCCCCAACGCAGGAACTGGTAGCGCTCACCGTTTCGTTCATACTCAATATCGACGTTGCGTGTGAAGGAATCTGGCTGCCCAAAAAGGTCGGCGATGACCGAGTGGTCGATAACAAGCTCGGCTGGCGAGAGGGGGTTGACCTTGCCCGGATTGCCGCCCAGATCAACAATTGCCTCGCGCATAGTTGCCAAGTCAACGATGCAGGGAACGCCAGTGAAATCCTGCAACACCACGCGGGCTGGGGTGAACTGGATTTCTGTGGATGGCTCCGCGTTGGCATCCCAACTGCCGAGCGCGCTGATCTGGTCCTTGGTGATGTTGGAACCGTCTTCGGTGCGCAGCAGGTTCTCCAACAGCACTTTGAGGCTGAAGGGGAGAGTCTCGTGGCCCTCGACGCTGTTCGTGCGGTAGATCTCGTAGTCAGTGCCGCCAACGTTTAGCGTGGCCTTGGCGCCGAAGCTATCCAGTGAACTCACGAGAGATTCTCCTTATCTGCGAAGCCCGGATTTATCTTGACATCAAGACAAATACTATCACTGAGCCTTCTGCTCACGGCCTCGGTAGACCGCTCTCATGAGCAGCCAGGTGAACCAGAGGGCCGCAGCATAAAGCGGTATTCCCATCAGCAATTTGGCGAGAGCCAACGCGCTCACCTGGCCCGCAAAATACAACGGCAACTGGACCGCCAGGCGTGCGGAAAACAAACCCACCCACAACCAGGTAGCGCTGGTAGCAACCAGGCGCGTGGCGGGGTCGCTCCGCCACGACTCATCACCCACCAAAACTCCAGCGAACACTCCGACGAGGGGTCGACGGATTGCCAGCGAAATCAGGAGCCCCACCACCCACAGCCCGTTCACGACGAAGCCCAGCACGAAGTTGTCTTCCGCCCTCCCCGACCACAGGGCCACCCCAGCGGACGCTGCGATTCCCACGAGCCCAGCTATGGCGGGCATCACCGGGGACTTCTGAACCCAGCGAGCAAAGATAAACGCGATAGCTACCACCAGAGGAGCGCTCACCGACCACACGAGGTTCTGCGTCACCGTGTATGTCAACAGAAAGCCGATTCCGGGCAGCAACGCCTCAACGACGCCTCGGGTACGCCCGACAGAGGCCCAGAGTGCTTCACCGGTGGGAGTCTCGCCCGGCTTGACGCTGGCGAAAGCCGAATCGCCCAGCGCCTTGACCACCCGATCAGATTCGGGCGTTCCCAACGCTAAGCCCCCTCGGTCGCCGCAGCGGCGTTGTTCGTAGGAACACTCAAGGGCAAGAGCTCTCTCGGTGGCATGGGGACTTCCCCTCGGACCACAACCACACTGCGCAGCATGTGGTGAATCACCTCAGCTGCCTCCGGGTTCGTGGCCGCGGCGCCACCAATAACCCCGCGGAGGAACCAGCGCGGCCCATCAATTCCCACGAACCGGACCTTTCTCGTCCCAAAGGAGGTCCCTGATTGAATTGGAACATCGGCCCGCAGCTCCGGCCCAAAAGGCCCATCGTGCTCGAGGGCTGTGCCGCCCTGCTTGGTGACTTGATCCATGATCTGAGCGCGGATGCCGTGCCAGAGGCCACTGGAGCGAGGAGCCGCAAAAGGCTGAATCTGGAGCGTTGAGCCTTCATATTCCAGCGTCACCGCCACAACCCGCTGGGAGGTTTTCTCGACCTCCAGGCGCAGCTGCATGCCCCGCTTCGGATCAATTCGAAGACTGCCCAAGTCAACAGAAGGCTTGACAGATCCGGTCTCGCTGTCATCGAGTGGCCCAGAAACCTCACGGTCAACGGGGGCTGACTTCGGGTAGTCACCGTCAAAGCCTTCGGCCGAGGTCGGGATGTCTGTCACTGGCTTCTCCTTCAATCAGGCGTGCTGCCCGGTGGACCCAAATCCTCCGGTGGCACGCTGGGTGCCAGGCAGGTGCTGAACCTCGTGAAACTTTGCCTGGGCCAAGGGAGAAACTACCAGCTGGGCAATTCGGTCGCCTGGCTCCACCTCAAAACTCTCAGTCAGGTCAGTGTTGATGAGGACCACCTTGATCTCGCCACGGTAGCCAGCGTCAATCACCCCTGGAGCGTTGACCAGGCCGACGCCGTGGTTGGCCGCAAGGCCACTCCGAGGCATCACAAAACCCACAAAGCCCTCGGGTAGGGCGATGGAAGTGCCTGTGGCCACTATCGCACGCTCACCAGGGCCCAAGGTGAGAGATTGGGTGCTGGACAAATCGCAGCCGGCATCGCCGGGCTTGGCATAGACGGGGACGTTTCCCACCACCAGAACATCGGGTCTTTGCGTCTCATGCACAGTCTCCAGGGTATACGTGGTGCAATAGAGCCATGAACTCTTACCGCGAGAGGCTTCGTCCCTCCTGGTGGATGGTCGTCGCAACTGGACTGTTTCTCCCCGCCACGACACTGATTTTTCTCCCGCTCAGCACGCAGCTGGGTCTTGGTGTGGGGGCTGCGCTCTGGGGTGGCTCGGTGGGACTGCTCTGGGTGCTGGCCCCCACGATCTCCACGGACGGGCAGAGAATCAACGCTGGGCGGGCTCACATTGACCGTGAGCATGTGAGGGAACTCGAGGTTTTTTACCGAGAGCAAGCGCGCCAAGAACGCGGGCCGCGCCTAGACGCGAGAGCCTGGCTCGTCATCAGACCCTGGGTCGACCCCGTCATCAAGGTCACGCTCCAGGACCCCCATGACAAAACGCCCTACTGGATTGTGTCCTCACGGCACCCGGAGCGATTTGTTGCCGCGTGGGAGGCGGGCAACACTACCTAAGGCATTCGGTGCAGACAGGGCCCAGCTTCGTGTCGTGATCGAGCTGGGAACGATGCTTCACCAGGAAACACTCAACACAGGTGAACTCGTCAGCCTGTGGGGGCAACACAACAACATCGAGCTCAATGTTGGCCAGATCTTGACCCGCGAGCTCTAGAGAACCAAGGTTGTCGGCGTCTTCAGAGTCAACAACGCCAGAGAGTTTGTCGGGCACGCGCTCCTGCAGTGCCTGGATGGATTCAGTATCCTCTTCGGACTTACGCGGTGCGTCGTAGTCGGTTGCCATTGTGGCGCTCGCTCCCTCGGGTCAGGTGGTGGGAATGTGCGGCGCTAGTTTGCCTGATAAAGCTTGGAAACTCCAAAACGCACCTTCCAACACCGGCTTAGGGTAGCCGGCCGGACGGTATCTCCGTTGCGCCACACCCAGGAAAAAATAGAAATCTCTCGGCTCGGCGTGACAAGCTACTACCACGACGAAGAAAGAGGGTGAAGTCGAATGGAGCACCTCAGTATTGTAGGAGCCAGCGACGGTCACATCATCCTGGTCTCGTCGGATGGGGAGCGCTTCAAGGTGAGCATCAACGATGCGCTTCTGGGTGCTCTGCGCACACCCTCACCCGGTCCCAGGGTGACGCACCGCTCCAGCCCCAAAGACATCCAGGCCCACGTCCGTCGGGGTCTTACAGCCCGGCAGGTCGCCGATTTGACTGGTGAGGAACTCTCGTACATAGAAAAATTCGAGGGCGCGGTTCTGGCCGAGCGTAGGTTCGTCGTGGACCAGGCGCTCGCTGTGGCTGTGACCCAGAAGAACGGTCCAGAAACCACCTTTGGCGCGTCTGTGCGGTCAAGGCTTGAGGACATAGCGGCTACCGAGGAAGAATGGTCGGCATGGAAAGAAGAATCAGGCTGGCACGTTGAACTCCTCTTTTTTGAGGGTGATGTTGAACACCGGGCTCGCTGGTCGTTTGATCCGAGAAAACACCTAATCTCCCCCGCCAACAACGACGCCGCTGTCTTGTCCCGGCACGAACCCATGCCGACGACCTTGATTCCCAAGCTCAGCGCTGTTCCCGTCGCGGAGCGACCCGAGCGTTTCGACTCCGACATCTTTGAGGCTTCCGACCTGGGCGAGACTGGCCCCATGCTGGATTCAGTCCCCTACGGACGCTTGGGCGATAGCCCCGAGGAAGGTCGGATGGCAGACACCGCCGATCTTCTCGAGATTTTGCGACGGAAGCGGGGCGAGCGTGACATCTCACTCGAGAACGAAGCAGAAAAGTCCCGTGCCGGACACCCGTCGACCGGTGGAATTCACCTTGTGGAAGATGACGAACACACAGCGGAGGTTACCCCCATCACGCACGGTGCGGACCTCAACGGCGATGATGACCCAGAACCGCCGCCGTCCAGGAAGAAGACTCGTCCGGTGATGCCGAGCTGGGACGACATCGTCTTTGGCGCGAGAAGCGACGACGATCTCGCCTAGGCCCACGCCCCAGTTGGGATGACCGGGATTTCCCGCTCTCGGGAAGTGAGAGAGCCGTGTTGACCCACCATCGCCATGGATGTCGGGGATGCCCTTGATTCCCGATACGCAACGAGACTGGCGATGCACGCCACCGTAATGTCCCCCACTCTCTCCAGAACGCCATCGGCTAGTGGCCCAAGCCAACCCTCGTCCATTAGCTGCTCTCTGGTCATGACCTTGGCGCCCCCTCCTAGCCCTTCCTCCCAAGCGGCCTGGACGTCGGCTAGCGCATCAGGAGTGTCGACATAAAGCTGAGGAACACGTGGTTCACCACCCCACACGATGACATTCTGCAAAAGAGGCGAGCCTTCGGGAACGATGAGCTTGTGCTCCTCAGGCACATCAATCATCCCGTGATCAGCTGTGATGATGAGGCCTTCATCCTCACGCAACATCGTTGAGATGTTGGCGAGGGCCGAGTCGAGTTCCTCCAAGCGGTGAGTCCATGACTCGGAGGCGACGCCTTGGGAATGCCCTGTGCGATCGAGAGCAGGCCAGTAGAGATAGGCCAGGGCTCGGGCGTTGCCATCAAAAAACTCCCGCATGGCTTCTGCCTGTTCTTCCAGTGTTTTGGCACCTCGAAAAGTAGCGCCGCGCCAGACGGCTTTGGTGAAGTCACTGCCGGAGAAACGCGCCTCACCCAGAGCGAGGGAGGGAATCCCCTGCCGCGCAGCCACCTCGAAAATGGTGGGTTGCAGTTGCCACGTGTCAGGGTCAACGTGAGGAGCCCAGTCCTTCAGATGATTGATCAACTCCCCAGAGCGCGGATCCCGAATCGTGTACCCAACAATTCCGTGTCGCCCAGCTCCAACACCGGTAGTCAGCGATGTCAGCGCGCTGGCAGTTGTCGAGGGGAAACCCGAATCAGCAACTAGGTTTCTCGACGACCACGCACTGTGGAGCCAGCGCGCATGACCTTTGCGATCGCGCAGATTTGTGGCACCAAGACCATCAACCACCAACACCGCAGCCTTGTTTACCCGACTCAAACCCAATGGATTCTCCTGGCCCAGGACCGCCATGTGGCAACTACCCAGTACGTCGGCAAGCCTCAGTGGCATCAACGCGGGAACCAGTACCATAGGCGCCATCCTATGACTGCCCAAACTTCTCCCTCCCCTGCCCTAACTTCCGAACGCATCGTTGACGTTGAACTGACTGATGAGATGCAGGGTTCATTCCTGGAATACGCCTACTCGGTCATCTATTCCAGAGCGCTCCCTGATGCGAGGGATGGGCTCAAACCAGTCCAGCGGCGCATCATCTATCAGATGGCCCAGATGGGCCTCTCTCCGGACAAAGGGCACGTGAAGTCGGCCCGTGTAGTGGGCGAAGTGATGGGAAAGCTTCATCCGCACGGCGACAGCGCTATCTATGACGCACTCGTGCGTTTGGCGCAAAATTTCAGTCTCAGAATCCCCATGGTGGACGGTCACGGCAACTTTGGTTCCCTCGATGACGGCCCGGCGGCCGCTCGTTACACCGAGGCACGTTTGCGACCAGAGGCGATGGCCATGGTGGAAGATTTAGACGAGGATGTCGTCGATTTTGTTCCCAACTACGACAATCAGCTCCTGCAGCCGAGTGTCCTGCCAGCAGCTATTCCCCACCTCTTGGTCAATGGCGCCAGCGGCATTGCCGTGGGCATGGCCACCAATATGGCGCCGCACAACCTGAGCGAAGTGGTCGAAGCACTGCGCCACCTTATTGACCACCCCGAGGCGTCTCTGGAATCGTTGATGGCCTTTCTCCCCGGCCCCGATCTACCCACCGGAGGCACGATTGTGGGCCTCGAGGGAATCAAGGAAGCCTACGACACTGGCCGCGGTAGCTTCAAGATGCGGGCGACGGTGGCTATAGAAAATGTTGGCCCCAGGAAAACCGGGCTGGTGATTACCGAGTTACCGTATCTGGTCGGCCCCGAGCGAGTTATCGACAAGATCAGAGACGCTGTTAAGGGCAAAAAACTGACCGGGATCAGCGATGTGACGGACCTGACTGACCGCCATAACGGACTGCGTCTCGTGATTAGCCTCACCAGCGGATTTGACCCCCAGGCTGTGTTGGCTGAGCTCTATCGGTTGACCCCCCTGGAGGAGAACTTCTCCATCAACTCTGTGGCGCTCGTGAACGGTCAGCCTCAGACGCTGGGGCTCAAAGATCTACTCGAAGTCTTCGTGGAGCACCGAGTGGCTGTGGTGACCAGGCGTTCACAGTTCAGACTCGATCAGAAAACCCGGCGCCTCCACCTGGTCGAGGGTCTGCTCATCGCGATGACAGACATCGACAAAGTCATTCAAGTGATTCGATCCTCCGACGACGTCGCCTCCGCGCGCGAGCGTCTGCAGGAAGTGTTCCAGTTGAGCCAAGAGCAAACCGATTACATTTTGGAACTTCGCCTTCGTCGCCTGACACGGATGTCTGCCATCGAGTTAGAAACAGAGCGCGACGCCCTGCACAGGGAGATTGCGCACCTACTGGCCCTTCTCGCCGACGCTCAACTCATTCGGCAGACCGTGTCTGACGAGCTGGCTGCTATGGCGAGGGCATATGGAACTCCGCGCCGGAGCGTGCTTTCCGGTGCGACTGCTCCCCTGGCACGAGCCAAGCCCAGCGTGGCAAACCTGGAAATCACGGACGCCCCGTGCGATGTTCTGGTTTCTGTCAGCGGAAAAGTCGCCCGCGTGGTGTGGCCAGAGGGTGGACTAGTACCTCCCGCTAAGCGCTCCCCCCATGACGCTCTGCTCGCACGGACCACCACGCGTCTGCGAGGCTCCCTCGGCGCTCTCACCAGTGGTGGAAACCTGCATGTTTTCCAGCCGATGGACCTGCCCCAGCTCGAGTCGTCGAAGCCACAACTTGCGCAGGGTGTCTTGCTCCATGAGTTCCTCGGGCTTGGCCCACACGATGGAACCGTTATCGCAGTGGTGAACGTCGATGACGCCCCCACGGTGATGCTGGGGACCACCTCAGGCGTTGTGAAACGCATCGCTCTTTTTGGGCTTTCGGACAAACCCCACCACAGCCTGATCACTCTAAAAGACGGCGACGCCGTTGTTGGTGCTCAGATTGCCAGCGATGACACCCACTGCATTTTCATCACATCAACGGGCCAACTCCTGCACTTCCCTTCATCCTCTGTGCGACCTCAGGGCCTGAGCGCTGCAGGTATGGCAGGAATTACCCTGGCAGAGGGAGCCCGCGTGATATGGGCTGGAGCGCTTGCTCCCGACAATGCCACCGTCATTACCGTGTCCGGTTCCTCGCAGGTTCTCCCGGGAACCGAAGCTGTGCGGGTCAAGCGCACCCCACTTGCTGAGTTCCCCGTGAAGGGGCGTGCAACCGGTGGGGTGCGAGCACACACGTTTTTGAAAGGTGAAGACCTGCTGGTTCGAGCCTTTGTTGGCCTGGCGCCGCGCGCCCTTGATTCCAAGGGTGCGCCAGTGGAGCTCGATCTGCCAGAGGGAAAACGAGATGCATCTGGTGTTCTCACGCCGGAGAGCCCTGAGGCTTTCGGCGAAGCGCTCGCCTAGGCGTCGATTCGCTCGCGAGAGAGACCCGGGCCAGAAACAATGAAGTCGCGTCGGGGAGCAACATCGTTGCCCATGAGGAGCTCAAAAACATCGGAAGCCTGCTGTGCATCTGAGACTCGGACCCGTCTGAGGGTCCGCCCAGCAGGATTCATTGTGGTGTCTGCCAGTTGGTCGGCGTCCATTTCCCCAAGGCCCTTGTAGCGCTGAATCGGTTCTTGGTACGTCTTGCCCGCGGCTTTGAGCCTTGCCAGGACGGTGCGGAGTTCGTCCTCTGAGTAGGTGTAAATCACGTCATTGCCGGCTTTGCCGCGATTCTGAACAATCACCCGGTGCAGAGGTGGGACCGCGGCATACACCCTCCCCGCCTCGACAAGTGGGCGCATGTAGCGAAAAAACAGGGTCAACAGAAGGGTTCGGATGTGTGCGCCGTCGACGTCCGCGTCGGACATAATGATGATTTTCCCGTAGCGCGCGCTGCTGAGATCGAAGGTTCTTCCCGAACCGGCGCCGACGACCTGGATGATGGCCGCGCACTCTTGGTTATCGAGCATGTCTTGGACAGAGGCCTTCTGCGTGTTTAGAATTTTTCCACGAATGGGGAGCAGCGCTTGGTGATTGCTGTCTCTGGCGAGCTTGGCTGTCCCGAGTGCCGAATCGCCCTCGACAATGAAAAGCTCTGTTCCTTCGACATCTTTGGTCCGGCAATCCACGAGTTTGGTCGGCAGAGTGGACGACTCGAGAGCTGTCTTTCTTCGCTGAGTCTCCTTGAGCGCTCTCGCGGAGAGCCGTGTCTTCATCTCCGAAACAATCTTCTCCTGGAGCAGCGCGCTTGCGGCCTTGTCGTCTCGTTTTGTGGACTCAAACTTCTGCGCCAGGCCCTCAGCAACGACCGTGTGAACAATCGACTTAATCCCAGGGGTCCCAAGCACCTCTTTCGTCTGACCCTCAAACTGAGGCTCAGGTACTCGCACAGCAATGATCGCGGTGAGGCCGGCGACAATGTCGTCCTTCTCAACTTTGTCTTTCCCCAACTTCAACCGGCGAGCGTTTCTATCAATCTCTCCACGAATCGCCTTTACGAGCCCAGCATCAAAACCGGCCTGGTGGGTGCCACCCTTGGGAGTCTGGATGATGTTCACAAAACTCTTAGTGACAGTGTCGTAACCGGTCCCCCACTGCACCACCACATCGACGTTAACATCGCGGGTGACATCCGTTGATTCCAGGCGCCCTTGTGAGTCCAACATCGGCACAGTCTCATCAAACTGGCCAGAACCCTGGAAGTGCCAGGGGCCGACCACCGGTTGGTCAGGTGCCAGATACTCCAGAAAGTCCCTGAGGCCACCCTCGGAGCTGTAGGTGACGAGAGACTCTTCCGCGCCGCTGTTGTCATGAACGTTGATGGTGAGCCCTGGGACCAAGAACGCGGTCTGCCGCGCGCGCTCGGCAAGCTCCGGGGAAGCAAAGGACACGGCTTTGCCAAAAATCTGAGGATCTGGCCAGAATCGCACGCGCGTCCCAGTCACGCCCCTAGCGACTTTTCCCAGACGTCTCAGTTCGCTGTTGTCGACAAAGGGCTCAAACTGAGACTCGGGACCTGTCGAGCTCTCCGAGTCATGGAAGATACCCGGTTCTCCTCTCCTAAAGGACATTCCCCAGGTGACTCCGTCGCGGTCAACTTCGACATCAAGGCGCTCGGAGAGAGCATTAACTACAGAAGCCCCAACGCCGTGGAGCCCTCCGGAGGTCGCGTAGGAACCGGCTCCAAACTTTCCACCGGCGTGCAGTTTGGTGAACACCAATTCCACACCCGTGAGGCCTGACTTGGGTTCGATATCGACAGGAACGCCGCGTCCCCGGTCCCGCACCTCGACACTCCCATCGGGCGCCACCATGACCGAAATCTCGTGACCGTGACCAGCCACCGCTTCGTCAACCGAGTTATCGATGAGTTCCCAGAGGCAGTGCATGAGGCCTCTAGCATCGGTAGATCCGATGTACATGCCGGGGCGCTTCCGGACAGCCTCAAGGCCTTCCAAAACTGAGAGGTGCCTGGCCGAATAGTCTGAACTTGCCACGGGCTTCGTAACTCCTTGTGTTGTAATGCACCCCCGAGCATAGGCCTGGGGTGGGACACTACACGCTCACACCGCCGAGAGGGTGAACTACGCGGTAGGCGAACCTGGGAGAGTCTGACCACGAATATCAGCACAGTCATGATGAAATGTGACACAACAACTTCACTGGGCCAAGGAGAGACAATGTCCTACGCAGCAACAGAGACCACCGACAACGCTCTCGAGATTGTCGCGCCACTGGGCGCGGGCGATGTCTGCGACAGCTGCGGGGCTCAGGCCTATGTACGTGTCACCCTCCACGCTGGAGATTTGCTCTTCTGTGGTCACCACGCGTCGAAATACCGGGAATCGATGGGTGACAAAATCGTGAAGTGGCACGACGAAACAGACCGACTGCGGGATGACCGCCCGCGCTAAGTCAGGCCCTCCCCTGCGGAGCGCCGAGCTCTCGCGTGAAGCGCTCGCTACCAACCTCAGAGCCCTGCGAGCCAAGCACAGCGATGAGGTTGCCATTGATCTTCGGTCCAACGCGCTGGGTTTCGGCTCGGCCGAGGTGGGTCGCATCGCCCATGACGTGGGCATCAGATACTGCCTGCTCGATGGAGCCCAGGTCACACCAACGGGTCTCGCAGCGGTACCGAAAGGTTCACTCGCCTTCTCAAGCTGGTGGAGTGGTCCCGGGGGACCCGTGGTGAACTTCAGTGCCACCGTCATCTCCATCAAAGATGTCCCTGCTGGAACGCCGGTCTCCTATGGCTACGAATACAGGACCGCCCAAGAGACCACTTTGGCTCTTGTAAGCGCTGGTTTTGCCGACGGTGTTCCACGCTGTCCTGGGGCCATGATCGGCATAGGCGGGATGTGCTTTCCCATCGCTGGGCGCATAGCGATGGACCAGTGTGTCGTGGACGTCGGTAATGTACCCGCCGAGGTTGGTGACCGGGCGACGATTTGGGGCGAGTCCCCCACCTTGGCGCAGTGGAGTTCGTGGTCAGAGCGGCCAGAAGCCGCCCTGCTTGCTCACCTTGGATCGCGAGTGGTGAAGTCGTGGCGCTAGAAGACCCTTTCTGGCTCGATGTTTCGCTGAGCAACTTTCGCGCGAACGTCGCACAGGCGCGATCACAACTCGCGGGAAGTGCCAGGTTGATGGTTGCCGTCAAATCCGACGCCTACGGACACGGTGGCGCAGCAATCGCAGAAGCCGCTGTGGCCGCCGGAGCCAACGCGCTCGCAGTGCTCGATATTCCCACCGGTCTCGCGTTGCGAGAGACACTTCCTGACACCCCGATGTTGGCGTGGCTTATCTCCCCCCATGACGACTTCCTCGCAGCCAGCGTGGCAAAACTCACCCTGGGAATCTCACATTCCTGGCAACTCGAGGCGATAGCCCGGCAGTGCGAGGGTGTGACGACCACAGTTCACCTCAAAATCGATACCGGACTGCATAGAAACGGGTGCCTGCCAGGGCGTTGGCCCGCTCTAGTGGCCAAGGCACAGGAACTAGAGCGCGTCGGTCTCATTGATGTTGAGGGCATCTGGTCTCACCTTGCGGACACGTCTCTGGAGGAAGACAGGGCTTCGCTGGAGCGCTTCTACGATGCGCTCGATGTGGCGCGTGCGGCTGGCCTCTCCCCCACGATTCGCCATATTGCCGCGTCAGCTGCAGCCAAGGACCTGCCTGAATCGAGGCTCGATATGGTCCGGATTGGCATCATTGTCTTTGGCGTGAGCCCCTTTGATGAGCGCAGTGCTGATGAGCTGGGATTTGCTCCGGTGATGGCACTACGAGCCACAATCACTGAAGTGAACGAGAAGTCGGCAACGATCACCATCGGCATGGGGTTTGCCCATGGCCTGATGCCGCTGCCTCCCTCCACAGGATGGGTCTCCTGGAATGGCCAACGACTGTCGCTCCACTCCGTTGAGCCCCACCACTGCCTCCTGGGATGGCCAGAGACAGGCTCCCCCACAGTCGGCGACGTTGTCACACTCTTTGGCGAACCCTCACAGCACTCACCGCGCGCCGAGGACTGGGCTGCGTGGTCGAGGACGATTGGCGATGAAGTCATCAGTGCGATGTCACCGTCGGTCCCCAGGCGCTATCTCAGCGACTAACTCCCAGCCTGCCCGTGATTGCGCCGCGCGCTCGCGTAGCAAGATCCGCTACGCGCTCGTGGAAGTCGGTGACCGCTGGCACCAGTCCGCGGGCGGCAAGCATCCCGCCGACAATGTCATCAACCCAGTGCGGGTTGAGCGACAGCGCTGGTCCACCTAGGCGGGTCGCCATGAGCGTCCCCGAGATGAGACCCTCGGCCACGCTGTGCTCACTAGAGGCCTTGTCAATGCTCCAGAGCGCCTGGACGCCCCCATCGAGGATGCTTGACCCCACCTGATTGATATAGCCCGCGCAATCACGACTCTTGTAGTCGAGGCCACTGACCTCACCGGAGAAACGCCCCGACCGGTGGTCTGCACTCGAGGGGAAGACACCGACCCCTGGAATCAGGTCTCCGGTGGCAGTGACAACGTGGTGGCCGAGGAGATCCCAGCCTGTTCCGACGGCGAAGAACCAGGCGCCCTGGTCCTGCCAGGAACGCAGAGCTGACACCAATCCCATCAGCTCAGTGGCTGCCGGACCGATACTCGACCCAGACCCACTGCCCACCGACACACAATCAACAGTTCTCACTACGTCAGCGGGCCGGTGAATATCCACAATGGAGACCTCGTGGCCCATGTGTCGCAGCGTGGCACCAAGAATCTCTGCCCCGGCAGCTGACCCGTTCGAGCTCAACATCGTGGGCAACAGGCGCGCGATAGTGAACGGGGAGGTCATCGTGCGCCCTCAAGTTCTTTATATCCGGCGAGGCGCCGGATCAGCATCATCTGTTCATAATTCACGATTGCCCTCACGGGTTCGTCCGTGGCGTGAGAACGCCTGGTCACGGTGGTGAGAGCCTCGGCGGTGTCCTCAACGATGGTGCCGTAGGGAATTCCTCGATACTCGAGAAAAAGCGCCCACTGCGCAGCTTTGCTCCCACTGAGGACATCAACGTGGTCGATGGGATCTAAATGGACATCGAAAATCCACGAGGGGTCTGGTGTTCCCTCGTCCACAGCCAGCCAGACAATCTCAAGCGGACCCTTTAGCGCAGCCACGTTGACCTGAAGGCTCGGCAAATTCTTCATCATCGTGAGCGAGATCTCACGCCCCCGATAAACGATGGTCTCGCCGCGCCCGAACACAGGCGCTTGATTCTCAAAGGCTCGTGAAATTGCCTGGCCGTCGAGTTCGTGGCCAAGGACAAGAGCGGTGGCTCCTAGGGCCAGAGTGGCGTCCACGGCGTAGTGGAGGCCAGGTGCGGGCAGTGCGACACGGTGGCCCTTATCACCAAGAACTATGGAGGCTTCGCTCCCCTGTGTCCACTCCAGCACCGCCAGGGGGCTGGGGTCTGGGGTGTGTGCAAGCTCAAAGAACACGGGAGCGGCAACCAATCCATGGGATTGGCTCGCGATTGCGTCCTGCGAGACATCAACGGCGTGAGTCGCGACCCCCGCGTCTAGGACCTCGTGGGCCAGGGCGACAAGATTCGGGTCCGCTTGATTCACCAGAACACCACGTCTGGCGCGAAGCGCCAGAGTTCGCATCATCTGATAAACGTTTTCAGGCTCGCCGAAACGGTTGAGCTGGTCGACTTGGAGGTTGGTGACCACAACCCAATCGGGGCGCAACAGCGTGGCGATCTGCGGGCCATACGCCTCGTCCACCTCAAGAACAGCAATGTCCGCCGAGACCCGGCCAAAGAGAGAGCACTGTGCCACCACGGCTGAGCCCAAACCCTGCGGGAGGTTGCCACCAGCCGGGTTGCTGAACACCCGAACACCGTGCTCCGCGAGAACGGAGCTCAGCATGGCCGTGGTGGTGGATTTTCCATTAGAACCGGTGACGAAGATGACTCCACCGGGGATCGAGCCGAGGGTTCTGGAGAGCACATCTGGCACTAAGCGCAGAAGAACCCAGCCGGGAAAAGCGGAGCCACCGCCACGCAGCCGCGTGGCAACGCGAGCAATCCTGGAGACTAGGAGAGCCCAGAAGAGTCGCATGCTACTTACTCGAGGTAGTCGCGAAGGGCTTGAGACCGGGAGGGGTGGCGAAGCTTCGCCATGGTCTTTGACTCAATTTGGCGAATACGCTCGCGGGTAACACCGAAGGTATCGCCAATCTGGTCGAGAGTTTTGGGCATTCCATCGCCCAGACCAAAACGCATCCGAATGACCCCCGCTTCCCTTTCGGACAGGGATTCGAGGAGCATTTCTAACTGACGCTGCAGCATCGTGAAGCCCACAGCATCCGCGGGCACAACGGCCTCGGTGTCTTCAATGAGGTCGCCGAATTCGCTATCTCCGTCTTCACCAAGCGGAGTGTGCAGTGAGATGGGCTCGCGACCATATTTCTGGACTTCAACAACCTTCTCAGGGGTCATGTCAAGTTCGCGGGCCAACTCTTCAGGGGTGGGTTCGCGACCCAGATCTTGAAGCATCTGGCGCTGAACTCGAGCGAGTTTGTTGATGACCTCGACCATGTGAACAGGAATACGAATAGTGCGCGCCTGGTCCGCCATCGCGCGGGTGATGGCCTGACGAATCCACCACGTCGCATAGGTGGAGAATTTGAAGCCCTTGGTGTAGTCGAACTTCTCCACGGCCCGAATCAGACCGAGGTTTCCCTCCTGGATGAGATCTAGGAACTGCATGCCACGCCCGGTGTAACGCTTGGCCAATGACACCACCAGACGCAGGTTAGCACCGAGCAAGTGGTTCTTCGCGCGATAACCGTCTTTGGTAATTTCGTGAAGCTCACGGGCAAGTTTTGTGGTCTTTTGCGAGTTGGTGAGTTGGGAAAGCTTTTCCTCGGCGAACAAACCCGCCTCAATCCGCATGGCAAGCTCAACTTCTTGCTCGGCGTTAAGAAGCGCGACTCTACCGATCTGCTTCAGGTAGTCCTTGACCGGGTCAGCGGTGGCACCGGTAATGGTGGTGGACACAATCGGCGCATCATCGTCATCAGAACTCGAGAGCACCAGCGCGCCCTGTGGAAGCACTTGAACTTCCTTCTCGTCTTCGTCTTCTTCAGGCTCGTCGTCAACCGCCGCTTCGGCGAGCGCAGCAATGACCTCAGCGCCGAGCTTGATCGCAACATCATCAGAGACGACGTCAACGCCATCGTCGCTGTCAATTTCAACGGCTATTTCGTCATCGAGATCAATCTCAATGTCATCAACGACCCCGTCAACGGCAAGGGCCGGGGTGGGCCCTGGGCCCTTAGCTGTGGGCGCCGCAGCTTTCTTCGCGGGAACCTTGACGGCGGGCTTAGCCGGTGCAACCTTCTTGGCCGCGGGGGCGACCTTGGCGGGGGCAGCCTTCTTGGCGGCCGGCTTGGCAGGAGTTCTCGCAGCCGCTGGCTTAGACGGAGCCTTTGTGGCGGCGGTCTTGGCAGGCGCAGTTCTGGGCGTGGCCGCTGCGGCGGGCTGCTTCGCGGCTGTGGTCTTAGTTGCCACCGTCTTGGGTGCCGCTGGATTCTTCGGTGTCGTGGTTCGAGAGGTGCCAGGCGATGCGCTTGAGGACGTCACAGAGGTCGAGGTAGCTTTCTTGGTGGTGTCTGGATTCTTACGGAATCGATCAACAAAACCGCCAAGTCCCTTACGCGGGGACTCTGCGGGCGCGGGCGATTTCCCGCCTTTAGCGCTCGCCACAGGCTTATTTGCTGGGGCTGGCTTCGACGTTGCCATGGGCGACCTGGTCCAATGCGTTGAGGGCAGTAGGAAGACCCTTGTCAAGTTCATCGGGGGAAAAACCGAGGAGCACAACAGGGCCTGAGCCCATTATGGCACGATTACTGAGCCCGGCTGTTCAGGTGTATCGCACTGAGTGTCAACGCGGGTCGCCATCGCCCGCAGCCTCAGCTGCGTGGCGCTTGGCGAGGAAGTCCTGAAGCTCAGCGGCAATCGTGTCGGCGCTGGGAACTTCTCCGTCTGCGCCCATCAGGGGCGAGGGCATGGGGTTGTCTTCCATATAGGAATCATGCCGGGTCTCAAGAGTCCCCACGAGCTTGTGGAGCTCCTGGTTGTTCTCCACCTGTTCGGAGATACCCCGCAGAAATTCGCGCCCCGCTTCTCGCAGTGAATCGGTAGGAAAGACCAACCCGGTTGCCCTGGTCACCGACTGGAGGGCGGTTACCGCTGCATCAGGAAACTCTGTGTCCGCCAAATAATGCGGCACAAGGACCACGAAACCGGCGGTCGGGTGATCTTTTTCTTGCAAGCGATACTCGACCAGGTGCATCAGGGTTCCTGGCACGCCAGTTGTCGGGCGCCACACAGACAGCGCGTCGGTGAGCTCACTGCGATTTCCGCTCACCGTGACCCCGAGGCTCCTGGTGTGTGGCACTGGCATCGGAATAGCGTGCACCCAGGTACTCGAGGTCACACCCAGTTCGTCAATGAGATCGACGATGCGAGAGCTCACCTGGTCCCAACGAAAATCGGGTTCATAGCCTGAGAGAAAGAGAAATTCGGTACCGACCTCATCCCGAACTAAATCCAGTGATAAGCGTGGCGGTTGGTAACTGGTGAGAGCCGTTTCCTCAAACTGAAACAACGGACGTCTAGCCCGATAGTCAATGAGGAGGTCATTGACGAAGGTGCCGACTCTCTCGTTGGAGAAGGTGTCCATCATGTAGTTGTTCACCTGCGTGACCGTGGCCCCGGCATCGGCAAAGCCTGTGAGGCCAGCGACCAGGGGCAAGCCCTGAGGCACGGCGGAGAGCTCGAGGGCTTCACGAAATACATGATCGGCAAACATGTCCCCATTGTACAAGCACCCTTCGACGCTGGCCTGAGTGCGCGGCCAGCAACGCGAGCGTGACGTGGATTAACATAGGGCGATGAACCTCCCCGAAATTACAGCCTCCAGCGCTAACCCCGCCGAGCTCGACGTGGACGTCTTGGTCGTGGGCCTTGCCTCGAGCGGTGAAGACTCCCATATCGCGATCAGCGGCCTTGCCGCTGAACTCGCAGACGCTCTCCTCGATGCTGCCAAACGTGTGGGAGCCGACAGTGATCGCAACACTACTTGTCGGATTCCAGCACCCCCGGGTTTTGCTTGCACCAGCATCGTGTTGACCGGACTTGGAGCAGGGACACCAAGCGCGAACGACCTCCGGGAAGTAGCTGGCTATGCAGCCCAGAGCATTCAGAAGGTCTCCCGGGTCGCCTATGCATTGCCCGCCACGAACAGTGATGAGGTCCTTGCAGTTGCCGAGGGTGCCTTGATCGGGTCGCACCGCATTCAGAAGACACGTCCCCTAGCCGAATCAGAAGCCGCAGTGGGCCTCCAGGCCATTACGGTGTTCGGCGCAGCATCTCCCACCGACCTCAATCTTGCGCGCATTCGGGCGGAGGCAATTTGGCGGGTGAGAGACCTGGTAGCTTTGCCACCAAATCTCTTGCACCCGCGGTCCTTTGTCGAGCGTGTAATCGCCATGGCATCATCTCTTGATATCTCCATCGAGGTTCTCGATGAGGCAGCACTGAGAGACCAGGGGTACGGCGGACTCACCGCCGTCGGCCAGGGGTCCACCAACCCACCCCGCATGATGATTCTGCGCTGGTCTCCCCCGACGGCGACGAGGCATATTGCCCTCGTTGGCAAAGGCATTACCTTCGATTCCGGGGGTCTCTCCCTTAAGCCCGCAAACTCGATGGTCGGGATGAAATACGACATGACTGGGGCAGCGGTGGTCTCTGCAGTTGTTCTGGCTAGTGCCGCCAGCGCCACCTCCGCAGCTGTGACCGCTTGGGTGTGTCTCGCTGAGAACATGCCAAGCGGCAGTGCGTCTCGCCCGAATGACGTCATCACCATCAAGAACGGCACGACGGTCGAAATCCTCAACACCGATGCGGAAGGTCGATTGGTGTTGGCCGATGGATTGAGCGCAGCGTCGGTGGAGAACCCTGACCTCATCATTGACGTGGCGACGCTAACCGGAGCTGCCCGAGTGGCACTCGGTGAGCGATATGCGGGCTTGATGGGCTCGGAGGACGCTGTGTCCGAGGTTCAGGAGGCCGCCAAGAACGCTGGAGAGCTCGTGTGGCCCATGCCCTTGCCCGAAGAACTGCGGTCATTGCTCAAAACCGACGTGGCCGACATTGCCAACGCCAAGCCCGGAAACACACTTGGTGGGATGTTGGTGGCGGGCCTGTTCTTACGCGAATTCATTGGAGTCGATAGCGACGGTAATCGGTTGCCCTGGGCTCACCTCGACATCGCGGGACCGGCAGAAAACTCTTCGGGCGCCTGGGGTTACACACCCAAGGGACCCACGGGAGCTCTGACCCGCACGCTGTTGGAGATCGTGGGCGCGAAGCCCCCGGTCACCAAGTAGTAGGCTTGGTGTGCACGGCCTCCTTGAGGTCGGGCGTTTGTCATCTGGGCCGTTGGGCTAACTAACGTGAGGGAGTCTCCTACTCGTGGCTGAGCACACTTTTGATCTTGTCGTTCTAGGCGCAGGAAGTGGTGGCTACGCAGCCGCTCTTCGCGCCAGTCAACTCGGCATGAGCGTCGGGCTCATCGAGAAAGACAAGGTCGGCGGCACCTGCCTTCATCTGGGGTGTATTCCCACCAAGGCTCTCCTGCACGCTGCAGAGGTTGCTGACTCTGCTCGCCATTCAGACATGTTCGGTGTTCGCACAACACTCGAGGGTGTTGACCTGCCCGCGGTAAACCAGTACCGCGATGGCATTGTCGCGTCAAAATACAAAGGCTTGCAGGGGCTCATCAAAGCCCGCGGCATCACGACCATTGAAGGCACGGGCACACTGATTTCTCCGACCACGGTCCAGGTGGGTGACGACACCGTTGTCGGCAAGAACGTTGTTCTGGCGACCGGCTCATACCCGAAGTCCCTCCCGGGGTTGGAGATTGGTGGCCGCATCATCACCTCCGAGCAGGCTCTCGCTCTCGATTGGATTCCCAATAAGGTGATCATTCTCGGCGGTGGAGTAATCGGTGTTGAATTTTCCAGCGTCTGGCGCTCCTTTGGCGCCGAAGTCACCATCGTTGAGGGGCTGCCTCGTTTAGTTCCTGCCGAGGACGAATCAATTTCCAAGCAGTTCGAGCGTGCGTTCCGCAAACGCGGCATCAATTTCCACACTGGTGTGCGTTTCCAGTCCGCAACCCAGGACGATAACACGGTGACCGTTACCCTCGACAACGGCACAGTCGAGACCGCAGACCTGTTGCTTGTCGCTGTGGGACGCGGACCCAAGACCGATGGCATGGGTTTCGAAGCGGTGGGCGTTGCCATGGACCGCGGCTATGTCCTTACCGACGAGCGCCTTCGCACCAACATCCCCGGTGTGTTCGCCGTCGGCGACATTGTGCCAGGCATTCAACTTGCCCACCGCGGCTTCCAACACGGAATCTTCGTGGCGGAGGAGCTTGCTGGCCTGAACCCCATGGTCGTATCGGATCGCAACATTCCGAAGGTCACCTACAGCGAGCCCGAAGTTGCCTCTGTGGGCTACTCCGAGCACGCAGCGAAGGAAGAGTTTGGCGAGGCAGGCATCGCCGTCTATGACTACAACCTTGCGGGCAACGGCAAGAGCCACATTCTCGAAACTGCCGGTTCCATTAAGGTGATTCGCCAGATGGATGGCCCAGTGCTCGGTGTTCACATGATTGGCGCCCGTGTCGGTGAGCTCATCGGTGAAGCCCAGCTCGCCGTCAACTGGGATGCGCACCCGGAAGACATTGCCCCTCTGCTCCACGCTCACCCCACCCAAAACGAAGCTCTGGGAGAGGCCTTCCTCGCTATCGCAGGCAAACCCCTGCACGCGCTGTAAGGTCTTCCCGAAACCCCTCTCACAAGGAGACATCATCACCATGAGTCAAGAAGTAACCCTCCCAGCCCTCGGCGAAAGCGTCACCGAAGGAACGGTCACCCGGTGGTTGAAGAAGGTCGGGGAGACGGTCGCCGTCGACGAAGCCCTTGTGGAAATCTCGACCGACAAGGTCGACACTGAAATCCCCTCGCCCATCGCCGGCGTAGTGGAGGCAATTCTGGTGGCCGAGGATGAGACCGTCGCAGTTGGCGCAGTTCTTGCTCGTATTGGTGATGGCTCTGGAGCCGCTACCACACCCGCTGCAGAACCTTCCGTAGCTGAACCCTCTGTCGCTCAAATCCCCGTCGCTTCAGCCCCGCCAGCTCCTGAGCCCACTCCTGTTGCGGCCCCTGTCGCCACACCGCCTGTCGCAGCGCCACCTGTCGTCACACCGCCCGCGCCTGCAGTGGTGACGCCGCCACCGATGGTGGCTAACACGGTTGTCGCTGCCCCGGTGCCAGTTCCTGCCCCGCAGGTTGCCTCAGCCCCTGCTCCAGCAAGCCTCCCCCAACCCTTACCACCGGGCGGGCGGGCGATGCCCTATGTGACTCCGATCGTGCGCAAGCTTGCCCATGATCACGGCATCGACGTGTCGCGGATTATCGGAACAGGCGTTGGTGGTCGCATCCGCAAGGACGACATTCTGGCCGCCGCCGGCCAGGCCAGCCAGCCAGCTCCGCTCGCCGGCCCCGCCACGGTGGCCGCCTCAGACCTGCGCGGCACCTCGGTTCCGATGAGCCGCCTACGGAAGGTCATCGCCGAGCGTGCTGTTGCCTCCATGCAGCAAACCGCCCAGCTGACGAGTGTCGTCGAGGTGGATGTCACCGAGGTCGCTGAATTGCGCGCTGTTGTCAAGGACCAGTTCGTAGCTGCCACCGGCGTCAAGCTCAGTTTCCTGCCCTTCTTCGTAAAGGCGGCAGCCGAGGCTCTTCAGGTTTTCCCCATCATCAACGCGATCGTCGATGGAGACAACATTGTCTACCCTGCATCAGAAAATATCTCTATCGCTGTTGATACGGAGCGCGGCCTCCTCACTCCCGTTCTCAAGTCAGTCGGTGAGCTGAACATCGCCCAGATAGCCGCAGCGGTGTCCGACCTAGCCGAGCGCACCCGCACGAACAAACTGAGCCCGGATGAGCTAGCCGGTGGCACGTTCACCTTGACCAACACTGGTTCTCGAGGGGCTCTCTTTGACACCCCGGTGGTGTTCCTCCCGCAGGTCGCAATCCTCGGGACGGGCATCGTGCAGAAAAAGCCCGTGGTCGTCACCCATGACGGTGACGACTCCATTGCGATTCGTCAGATGGTCTACTTAGCACTCTCCTACGACCACCGCATTGTCGACGGGGCAGACGCGGCCCGGTTCCTCACCATGGTGAAGGACCGTCTCGAGGCCGGCGACTTCGACGGCGATCTCGGCATCTAAGAACGCTTCAGGAAATCGAGGGTAAACCATGGCGAAGAAAAACGACTCAACCACCAAAGAGCCAGGCAGAGCAAAGCAGCTGTGGCAAATCTTCTTGATGACCAAGAAGACCGACAAGGCATTGATCCCGCTGTTGATTCTTACCCTCGTCGCCCCTCTTGGTGCGGGCATCGGGGCGGCCATCCTGATTTCTGCTGGCAGTATCCTCACCCTGATTCTCTACATCATCACCGGTCTGATGCTCTCGATTCTGTTGACCCTGGTTGTGCTCGGGAACCGAGCAGAGCGCACTGCCTACCAACAGATCTCTGGCAAGCCAGGCGCTGTTGGAGCCGTCCTGCGCAGCGCGCTGCGCCGCGTGTGGCAGGCCAGCGAATTTCCCGTTGCGGTCAATCCAAAAACTCAAGAGGCTGTCTACCGGGCGGTGGGCAAGCCAGGCGTTGTCCTGATTGGTGAGGGGCCTCAGTCCAAGACCAAGAAGATGCTCGATGACGAGCGTCGAGCTGTGCTGCGCGCGGTTCCCGACATTCCCGTGCACTACGTGTTCGTGGGGCCAGACGCCGATGCAACGCCTCTCTACAAGCTCAGCAAAAAGCTGAGATCCTTCAAGAACTCCTTGCGCAAGGCAGAAGTTCTGGCGGTCTCGCACCGTTTGAATTCGCTCTCACGAGGAGGGAGCCTTCCCATCCCCAAGGGTATGGACCCCATGAAGGCTAGAGCCCAGCGTCCCCGCTAGGGACGAGTCTGGCTAACGGCGCACCAGGATTGTCCCGACCAGGCGGTCGTGGCCGCCTCGCATGTCCTCATCGGTGAGTATCGCCGGGAGCACCGCGGCGACCAGTAGCGGGCGCACCAGGGGAGCAATGATGCCCAGTGCCCCGCCCCTAATCGGCGCAATGCGGATTCCACACATCAGGTGACCGGGCGTTGCTGCCGCAAAGAGGCCACCAAGCATCGATAGGCCCACGAACACAGCCAACGTTGGAAGAGCACGGTAGTCAAAAAACAGGACAGACACACCAACGGCAATCCCCCAGTCGATGGCCAATCCGAGGGCCCTTCGCAGATAGGTGGGAGTGGACCGGGGGCCATTTTTCGGCAAACCAAACTTCTTGCCGGGCCAATAGTTGGGGTCAGCGCTCTCCACCTCGCCAGTGTAGGGCGCGTTACGGGTAGGTCAGGGTTTAACACGTCTGAAACATTTCGGATATAGCAAAGAAACTGACGGGGCTTAGCGTGGGGGTGCGTTGAAATCTCAGCGCGCCCCATCCCACGAAAAATCAGGAGCCACCAGCATGTTTAAGAACTCCTCTGAGGTTCTCAAATACATCAAAGATAACGACGTCAAGTTCCTTGACATCCGTTTCACCGACCTTCCGGGTGTGCAACAGCACTTCAACATTCCCGCCAAATCTGTCGACGAAGAGTTCTTCACCGTCGGCCAACTCTTTGATGGTTCTTCCATCCGAGGTTTCCAGCAAATCCACGAATCAGACCTTCAGCT
>WLEA01000001.1 GCA_009704535.1 Actinomycetota bacterium | reverse complement strand
CGTTTCCTATGTGGCTTCTGAAGACCCGGACAATCAGCACTTCAGCGTGGACGGCGTGGATGTGACGGAGGCGATTAGGGGCCACGAGGTGTCCAGCAGCGTGTCGGCAATCGCCAAGCACCCGCTCGTGCGCCAAGGACTCGTTGATCATTTCAGAAATGTGATTGCGGCCTGTGAGCGACCCGGGATTGTGATGGAAGGGCGAGACATCACGACAGTTGTGGCACCAGACGCCCCGGTTCGAGTTCTGCTGACCGCCGACGAGGACACCCGCATTGCACGACGTCTGGCTGAAGTTGCTGGCACCGCGTCCGCCCCGAGCGTCGCGCAGGCCTTGAGCTCGAGGGATCGTAGCGACCAATCTGTTGTGGATTTCATGAACGCGGCACCTGGTGTGACTCTCCTGGATTCGACGCCCCTCACTTTTGACGAGACAGTGCGAGAACTCCTTCGCATCATTGCGATTACCAAGGAGACCGCATGAGTACCCCAGACGATGAGTTTGACGATTCGGCCATTGAGCCAGACTTAGAGCTGGCCAAACGGCTGGCCGAGCTCGATGAGGGCGAAAGCGACCAGCGCGCTGGTGCGCTGCGCCAAGGTCTTGATGAGTATGAACTAGACGACGAAGACCAAGCTCTTCTCTCAGGCTGGGAAGACAGCGACGGGGAGCTCCCCGCCATGGGTGCACTGCCTGTGCTGGCCGTCGTGGGTCGACCCAATGTGGGTAAGTCAGCTCTGGTCAACCGAATTCTTGGCCGGCGCGAGGCTGTGGTGCAGGACATTCCCGGCGTGACCAGAGATCGTGTGTCTTACAAAGCACTGTGGAACACCACGCACTTCACTCTCGTTGACACCGGCGGGTGGGAGCCAGACGCTAAAGGGATTGCCAAGTCGGTGGCGCTCCAGGCAGAGGTCGCCATCGACCTGGCAGACGTCATTCTCTTCGTGGTCGATGCCATCGTGGGCGCGACCTCAACTGACGAGCAGGTCGTCAAGCTGCTGCGCCAGAGCGACAAGCCAGTCATTCTCGTGGGCAACAAGGTCGACGATGTCCGCCACGAAGCCGATGCGGCCGCGCTGTGGAACTTAGGCCTTGGCGAACCGTGGCCAGTATCAGCCCTCCACGGCCGTGGGGTGGCTGACCTCCTCGACCACGTGGTTGCCCTGTTGCCTAAGGAGTCGGCAACCGCAAAGCCCGAAATGGGTGGCCCGCGCCGCGTGGCACTGCTTGGTCGGCCCAACGTGGGTAAGTCGAGTTTGCTCAACAAGGCTGCTGGATCTGAGCGGGTAGTCGTCAACGAGCTTGCTGGCACAACCCGCGACCCCGTAGACGAGCTGGTCGAGATTGCTGGAACCACCTGGCGTTTTGTTGACACCGCCGGTATCCGCAGACGGGTTCACATGCAGCAGGGCGCGGATTTCTACGCAAGCCTGCGCACCACAGCTGCTTTGGAAAAGGCCGAAGTGGCTGTTGTGCTCCTAGATGTGTCCGAGCCCATTAGCGAACAGGATGTTCGCATCATCGACTTGGTGTTGGAGTCTGGACGTGCTCTCGTTCTCGCTTTCAATAAATGGGATCTGCTCGATGATGACCGCAGGCGCTATCTCGAGCGCGAGATTGAGCAAGACCTAGCCCACGTGGCGTGGGCTCCGCGGGTCAATATTTCTGCCACCACGGGTCGCCACATTGAGAAGCTCGTGCCAGCCCTGGAGGTTGCGCTGAACTCATGGGACACCCGGGTCGCAACCGGCAAGTTCAATGCTTTCCTTGCCGAACTGGTTGCTGCCCACCCGCACCCTGTGCGGGGAGGGCGTCAGCCAAGAATCTTGTTTGGCACTCAGGCCACGACCAGGCCACCGACGTTCGTATTGTTCACCAGTGGCTTTCTGGACCCCCAATACCGACGCTTCATTGCACGGCGATTGCGGGAAATCTATGGGTTTGAGGGTTCACCCATTCAGATCAATGTTCGAGTTCGAGAGCGACGCGGGAAGAAGAAGTAACTGTGTCCGCCCAGCTCCCTCCGCTTCCGCCAGAGCACCTGAGAGACCCGGGTGATGCCTGGGTTGAAGGCCCGGATGGGAAGCGCTACTGGGGGCGCTTTGGCGCAGCTGGGCTTCTCGTTCTGCATCCGCCGCTGGGGGTTCTCTTGCAACTGCGAGCTGACTGGTCTCACCACGGCGGAACCTGGGGAATACCAGGTGGGGCTCTGAAGATGGGGGAGGACGCTGTGTCAGCTGCCTTGCGAGAAGCCCACGAAGAAGCCATGGTGCCTGGCCACCAGGTTCGCGTACTCGAGACCACGATCTTGGACCTTGGCTTCTGGTCCTACACGACAGTCATTGGGGTCAGTGATGACTACTTCGAACCTGACGAAACGGATGCTGAGAGCGCTGCCCTCGAATGGATTCCCATCAACGAGGTGTCGCTTCGAGACCTGCATCCTGCGTTCGCTGCGGCATGGCCGGAATTGCGCCAGCGCTTGCTCCTAGCGCGATAGACTCGTCAAGTTGCCGGCGAGAAATTGCCGTCTGCCACGGGCTGTGGCGCAGCTTGGTAGCGCACTTGACTGGGGGTCAAGGGGTCGCAGGTTCAAATCCTGTCAGCCCGACGTTGTAATCTCTCACGACATAGGAAACTCTTGAACCCTCAGGGGTGCGCGAGTGGGTCCGGAAGGAGACGACGTGGTTGAGAAACGAAAGAGCTCCATGCTCAAAATCTCAGTGTGGCTAACGCTGGGAGGAGCACTTTTTGCTTTTGGCCCACTTCTCCTTGCTCTCCTCCTGGGTGGGCTGTCGGGTGATTTCCAGAGTGCTTTTAACGAGGGAGATGGTTTTGGCGCCTTCATATGGCTGATGATCGTAACCTTGCCGCTGGGCGCCATAATTGCCCTCGTTGGATTGATCCTCTTGGTCGTGTCGCTTATTCGCAGGACGAGAGAGCCTCGCCCCTGAGGACTGTGCCGGGAAGAACACACATCGCCCAGTTGTGTCGGGGTCGCGACATTGCGCGAATTACGTGCTCAGCACGACAGGGAACCATTGTCTAGGGTTCATGCTGGCAGGACATCAGGCGCTCGGCGTTGATTAGAGACTAGAGATCGAGGATTGCCATTTTCTGGTCATTGGGCAACTCCAGGAACGCCATGAATTCAACGTCGAAGGCTTCCGGCGTCATTCCAAAGGCTTCCTCAAAGGCGGCCTCCCACCCGAGTTTCTCGGCCTCTGGATATACGTTCTCGAGCAGGACATCTGGGCTGGTGCCGCCCACTAAATACGCGATGGCCCAGGCTCCCATGGAGTATGCCAAGGCTTCGCAATCGTCACCGTAAGAATCGAGAGACAGCAAAGTCTGTCCGGAACACTCCCCAGCGAGCGACTGGTCAATGCTTGCGAGGTACTCTTCCATCACTGAGTCCATGGTGACCACATAATCGTTATACACCGCGGGTAGGGCTCCGTCATTCTGCAATTTGTGGAACAGCGTGAGCGACATGAATTCTGCCCCTCCCTCGACGAACCATACTGGCCCGTCCGCCGCTGCGCGTTTGTCGTAATCCAGGGTTTCAATCTGACCCGACTGCACCCCGTGCCAGTATTCGTGGAGCACGGTGAGGAGGTCCGAATCCCCGGCATTGCCGGGGTATCCGCTCAGGCCGAGCGGGTCCGATGACATGAAAACGTGGGTGCCCCATTCTGGGTTGCCAGTCCACGCCGCTTCTCCGACCCACTGGTCACCGCTCTGCGCTAGCTGGCCGAGTTCGAGGTAATACCTCCCATAACCCTTGACCGCATCCGACGCGTTTTCCGACGCAAAACAGTCCTCGTAGTTCTGGTCGCCACGGGAATCACGTCGCGCGCAGTACTCTTCAGTCAGTTCGACGCCAGCGTCTTCATCCACGCCATAGATCCAGTATTCAACGGGCAGGGAATACCCCCACTCGGCAACCCCGAGGAGGAGCATCTTCTCCACAATGTGGGAAATCTCTGGGTCTAAATCAGAGGCAACAAACACTTCGACGGAAATCGGCACCGCGGGGTCGATCTCGCTGCTCCCCTCGTCGCCTGCCTCCCCGGCGGTCTCGCTGGTAGCACCGTCATCCACACCAAGTTCGTCCAGGTCGGGGTCAGCCGAACACGCTGACCCAGCCAAGAGAATGAAGGAGAGCCCCAGGGCCATCAGCATTCTCGTCATCACAATGTTCTCCAGCGGTCGCTTGGTTGTTTCTAGAAGTCACACGAACTCTGCAAGGAGCCTAACGCTCCCCGCGATGTCTGGAAGGGCTCGTGCTCTGGTCTTTTTTTTTGGGCAAGGACGGAGCAGGTCAGGTGGAGGGATCTGACTACGGATCAGAAGGTTGGGGGTTCGAGTCCCTCCAAGCGCACTTGATTACTGCGGAAAACGAGTGCACAGGCAAAAAAAGTATTTCACGCCCCGGCGAGTGAAAGTCAAAGAGGGCGTTTAGATTAACTCACAATTTGGGGAGCACTTGCTTCGGCAATACCTGACTTTGCTTGTTTTTCAAGTCCGCCCGTAACAGCAAAAGTATCTTCATAAACATCAAAGTCATAAGCTTTACCCCACCGCAATTTGATTACGTGAATGCCTGGATTTACGTAGGACTCTCCGTTTTCAAGAGTGCATGTCGCTACCCAGCGCGCAAATACGGTTGTGTTCCATGGCCCACCGTGGACTAGGACACTTGTTACGTTAAATTCAAGCTCCGGAAAAACTGTTCCCACCCTCATAAACCACCGACGCATTGCCTCTTTGTCATGTCGAATACCGCCAAGTGAATTAGGACCCGCAAAACGATGGGTGAGGTTCCTAGAGGACAGACCACCTAACACATATTCGTAATCATGATTTTGCACGGCAAGAAATGTTTTACGAACTAACCTCTCGACAATGGAGCTATAAATGAGCATGTGCTTCAAACCTTTCAAATTCCGCATTTCTAATAATCATTGGTAAAGCCCCCACCTTTTGACCACACGGCCAGCAGGCAGGCTCTAAAGATCAGCCTGACTTGTTGACCATACCGTTTGTAACGGTTGGTGAGGCTCTTAGCGGCCTTGGAGAACCGACAGACCATTGAGAGATTGCCTAGTAAACAAGCTGATACCTAAACTCACGGTTGTCAGACCATCTGACTACTACGGAGGGCAGAAAAAGAAATACTTGACTGGATTGACTACGGATCAGAAGGTTGGGGGCAATATGAGACCCCCAATTTGTAGACTGTGGTCATGAACGTTGTCACCACAGCCGCCTTGGTTCAAGTAGTAATCTCGCTGGCGGTTGTTGTGTTTCAGTTGGCATTGGCTGCTGGGGCACCTTGGGGCGAATACACGATGGGCGGGCAAAACAAGGGTCGCCTCCCCCGCTTACTTCGAATAGGCGCGACGGTGTCCGCAGTCATCATGCTTGCACAGGCAGGGCACTATCTTGCTCAGGCAGGGGTGCTCCCGCCACTTCTTGATCCCAGCGGGAGCAACGTTGTCAATTGGATATGGTTTGGATTCAGCATCGCAGGGCTGATCGTCAACTCAATCTCGCGCAGCAAGAAAGAAAGAAAAACCTGGGTGCCCGTCTTGCTGGCGAGTGCAACTTGTACGCTGTTGGTGGCCCTGAACTAACCTAGGCGGTGAGATCCACTGCCGCCCTTGGCGGGCGCTCACTACGGATCAGAAGGTCCGGAGTTTGTGTTTCTTGGAACCAGCGATGCGATGTCCCACTGATTCACCCCTAGCGCACTTCCACGTTGGCCGTAATCCACTCGTTATAGTTCGCGACGTTTGTATATATTCCAGAGGATAGCCAAGCGCACCCAGTACCCCATGAGGTGACCCCGGAGAGCACCCATCTGCCGCGCTCGAGAGTCGCGAGCGGGCCACCGCTGTCTCCCTGGCACGTGTCGACAACGTAGCCGTCGATGCTTGCGCACAACATTCGCTCATCGTCGTATTGGTCTCCGTAGTCGCGCGCGCACTGACTATCGCTTTGCACCCAAACCTCTGCTCCCTGCAATTGCGTGGGGAATTGTGTGTCTGAATCGGAGAAAAACGGGTAGTCAAAAACTTCGTCGCTAACCCAGGTGCTTCCCCAACCAGAAATCCTCGCCACAGTGTTTGCCGCAGGCTCGGTCGAGGGCAAGATGAGTACCGCCAAACTCTCGGGGCGAAGTCTCAACGGCGTGCCAAGTTTCACCAGAGCGATGTCGTTGGCATACGTGGTGTCGTTGTATGCGGGGTGGAGAACCACTTCACTGACCGTCATATCTGAGACGTCGACCTCGTCAAGGACGTCCTGCCCGGAAACAATCCGCAAATCGCTGAGAATTTCTGACTCGGAAAGGCCATGGAGGCAGTGAGCTGCAGTCACTACCCAGGACGCCGAAATAAGGGACCCACCGCAAAATTGTCCCTGCCAGTCGGAGCCGACGCTTTCCCAGACCAGCGCCACCTGCCAGGGTGCCCAGCTAATGTCGCGATCATCCCCGCCAACAATCGCCGTTTGGAAATCACCCGCCCCGGCAGTTTCGCTCTGCATTGCAGTCGACGGCGGAGAATCATCACCGATTACAGTCCTCTTGGAATCGCCAGGAGCGTCATCCGGAGTTTCGGGCGGAGATTCAACCTCCACCATCGAGTTTTCCATAGCGGCAGGGGACAAGGACACCGACGAACTAGCGCACCCGAAAAGAGAAGACGCAAGAATCCCGACAAACCCAGCGCTGGCGACCAACCGCATAGGGGGGAACTCCACAAGCCTCATCGGCTCAGCCCCAGAACACGCGAGAGACTGCTGGGAGTGCTCATGCTTGTCAGATTACCCGACGAACGAACGGCCACACGGGTAGTTTGGCTCAACGGACTCGCGGTCTTTATCCGAGGAGGCTCCAAAGCCCTAGCGCAGTTCCGCCGACCCACACCTGGACGGCCAGCCAAACCAGCAGGACAAGCCCCGCAAGAACTCGAGACGCGCCGCGCTTGACCCAGGTGAAAGCCATCCACGGCAAAATCAACGCAACGACGGCGATTGGCACCCAGAAAATCTCCGACAGCATCAAACTCGAAAATTCGACAAACAGAAGGACCGGCGTGATGATCACACTGATGATGGCCAAAGACAAAGCCACGCTACTTGAACGCTGTTTTTTCTCCATGCGGAAATCGTCACAGTAGTCGAGGGCTCTGTCAATACGGGGCGCCCACATCGTGGAGAAAACTGGCTGGTCACGCTCAGTTCGTGCGGTCGCTAATTCTCGAATTGTTGCCGACGATTCGACGAATCGAGGGGTGTGAGGAGTATCGACTCTTCGACGCGGTTGATGGGGATGTCCTCCTGATTGAAAAGTGGAGTAGCAGGGAGCGCTGGAGGGCTCACTTTGAAGCCCCAGCGATCCTGAGGTTGAAAGCCGAACTTGCCGACAGAGTTGTGGTGCCGGTTGAGCGACTCGAGATGTATGAGGCTGACTCTGACAAGGGTGGCGCCAGAGACTGACGGTAAGGCGGCACTTTCGCATCGTGGCAGCCCGGCACAGAGAGCGAGGAGTTCTTAGTGCCTGGGTCGGCTCCTCATGCCTCCAGAGTCTGTCCACAAGGTGCGCTAGGAAACAAACCTGGCAGGTCCTTTGGTTCGGTGAAGAGTTAGCCAGAGTCATACGTTATGTATTACACTGTGGATGATCGGAACGAAGCCAACTGGTTGTATCGGGGCGAGTATTTGAGCATGAGTCACGGGTGCACCCCGGACGAAGCTAATCCGACAGATGAGCGACGCTACTTCGAAGGAGCCGGGCTGTGACGAGACAAGACCTAGAACAGACCTTAAGGCGTGAGGCAGAATACGCGGAATCTCACCCGGACGAGCCGATTCGCGAGGGGAGCCTGGTCACCCACCGAGGTCAGCGGTCCCGGATGCTCTCCATTCGAATGTCCGAGTCTGAGTTTGCGGCTCTGGAGAGGGTTGCTGGAGCTTTTGGTGTACCGGTGTCGCGCCTTGCGCGGGAGTGGATAGCCCAGAAGCTCGCTACGGAGAGCTCCCCGAGTGACCTTGCCGAACTGGCCGAGGCGGTTGCGGTGCTGGCTCAGAGGCTTTCCACGCTTGCCTCCAGCGCGACGAATTAGGCGACCAGCGTTCGTGGGAATTTACTCACGTGCGCGTGCCTCGTAAACTGCCACTATGGCGGTGTACAAGGTTCTGTTGTTCTATACCTTCACGCCCCTCGCCGACCCCGAAGCAATCCGGCTGTGGCAAAGAGATCTGTGCGAATCGTTGGGTCTCGGCGGGAGAATCCTGATTTCTCCGGATGGCATCAACGGCACCGTCGGAGGTGAACTCAAGTCCGTCAAGAAGTATTGGCGCAAGACTCGCGAGTACGCACCATTCAAGGACATTGATTTCAAGTGGAGCGAGGGCACGAGCCCCGATGATTTCCCTCGCCTCAAGGTTCGGGTCCGAGGGGAACTGGTGGGCTTCGGCGCTCCTGAAGAGCTGGAAGTCACTGCTGCGGGAGTGATGGGGGGAGGCACTCACCTCAAGCCCGAAGAGCTGCATCAGCTTGTCTTGGAGAAGGAGGTCACGTTCTTTGATGGGCGCAACAAGTGGGAGGCGGACATTGGTCGCTTCAAGAACGCGGTCGTTCCCGATGTTGCGACCTCTCACGACTTTGCTCATGAGCTCGATAGTGGGAGGTATGACCACCTGAAGGACAAGCCTGTTGTCACCTACTGCACCGGTGGAGTGAGGTGTGAGGTGCTCTCGGCCATGATGATTAAACGCGGGTTTAGAGAGGTCTATCAACTAGATGGCGGAATCGTCCGCTACGGGGAAGCGTTTGGCGATGCTGGCCTCTGGGAGGGTTCCCTCTACATATTCGATAACCGCAAAGCGGTCACTTTTACCTCCGACGCTGCGGTCATCGGGGTGTGCTCCAGCTGCGGCGCATCCTCATCGCGGATGGAGAACTGCGCTGATATGGCATGCCGTCAACAATTGGTGGTCTGTGACGCATGCGCCGAGGGCACTGTGCACTGTCAAGACCACGCGCGCACGCTTCGCGCCTAAGGGCTTGAATTCCGCTCCCGCACGAGCGCACTGCCTCGACCGACGCCAAGTTCGAAAAAATCAACGCCACAGATTCTGATTCCGACCAGGAGGAATGAGGCCCAGGATGCCTAGCCCGATGTCAGCAAAGAGCATGCCTGAATCTTGGGCTGACGGATCTGGGTGTTTCTTGGCTTTGGTTGCGGTGACTACTCGAGGAGTGTGCCGAGCTCGAGCCAGCGTGTTTCCAGCTCGGCCTTGTCGTCTTCTAGCCTGGATCGCTCCAAGGCCATAGGGCCCATGGTGTCGTAATCATCGGGTGCCAGGGCCAGCAGCGCGGCGTCCAAGGCAGCTAGCTTCTGGTCGATGTTGCCCATTTTGGTCTGGAGGGAGTTGAGTTCTTTTTCGGCCAGACGCCGCTCTTTGCTTCCTGCGCGCAGCGCGGACGCCACGCTGGCCTGTGAGGGGGCGGATGTGCCGGGCGCATCGAGAGTGATGTGGGTGAGCGCTCGGGCATCCTTGGACCTCTCGAGGGTGAGGTACTGATCGATTCCCCCTGGCAGATGTCGAAATTCGCCCTCGATAATTGCGTACTGCTGATCGGTGACTCTCTCCAGGAGGTAACGGTCGTGGGAGACGACAATCAGTGTGCCAGGCCAGGTATCCAGCAGGTCCTCCATCGCCCGCAACATGTCGGTGTCGAGGTCGTTGGTGGGTTCATCCAGCAACAGGACGTTGGGTTCCCTGAGGAGCTCGAGGAGGAACTGGAGACGGCGTTTCTGGCCACCGCTCAACTCGAAGACTCTCGCTGAGAGGTGCGCAGAGCTAAAGCCGAGCCGCTCGAGTAGTTGGCCAGGCGTTACTTCGACCCCTCCTGCTCTGTAACTAGTCTTGTGTCTGGCGATGACCTCGCTGACGCGGTCATTGGCGACCTCGTCGAGTGTGGCAAGGCGTTGATCCAACAAACTCAGGTTCACCGTGGAGCCTCGGCTGATTCTTCCGGTCGTCGGGGACTGGGACCCGCTAAGTAGCGCCAGCAGAGTGGATTTGCCGGCACCGTTGGCGCCCAGGATGCCGGTGCGCTCGCCAGGTGCTAGGCGCCAGGTGAGTGGCTTCAGAATTGCGGTGTCGCCAAAGCTCACGGAGACCTCGTCCAGCTCAATAACCTTCTTGCCTAGTCGCGTCGTCGAGAGCTGGCTGAGCGTTACAGGATCCCGTATTTCTGGAACGTCGCTGATGAGTGCCTGGGCGGCCTCGATTCGAAACTTGGGCTTAGCCGTCCTCGCTGGGGCGCCGCGGCGAAGCCACGCAAGTTCTTTCTTGAGGAGGTTCTGACGTTTTGCCTCCGAGACCTGGGAGCTGCGATCTCGCTCCACCCGTTGGAGAATATATGCGGCATAGCCACCCTCGTAGATATCCATGGTGGTGTCGTGCACTTCCCACGTCATTTCGGTGGCCGCGTCGAGGAACCAGCGATCGTGCGTGACCACGACGAGAGCTCCGCTGCCCACTGGCCAGCGCCGCTTCAGGTGATCGGCAAGCCATGCAACACCTGTGACATCCAAATGGTTGGTGGGCTCGTCCAAGAAAATGACATCCCAGTCTTGAACCAGCAGAGCGGCGAGTGACACTCGCCGACTTTGGCCACCGCTGAGGTCGCCGATTTTTCCTGACCAGGGGACATCAGAGAGTAGTCCCGTGATGACGTCGCGGACGCGAGCGTCACCGGCCCACTCATGCTCTTCTCGCTCGCCGACCACCACTGTTTTGACGAGGTGTTCTGGGGGATAAAGGTCGGTTTGGTCGAGCATGCCTACGCGGACGCCACCACGGAGAATGACCTCACCAGAATCAGGGGCCATTCTCCCGGCCAGAAGCCGAATCACACTTGATTTGCCCTCGCCATTTCTTCCCACAACCCCAATGCGGTCACCGTCGTTGATGCCAACAGTCAGAGAGCCGAGAACGACTTTGGTGGGGAATTCGAGGTGAAGGTTGTTGGCGCCGAGTAAATGTCCCACTGCTTGAGCCTAGCCCCGGCAAGGGAAGCACCGGGCCGAGCTAGGATGACTTAGACAGTTTTTTTGGTCTCGCAGGCTGGTGAGCGTTTTCTGCGTGCCGGGTTATGAGGATTGCGAGTACCAGAGCGATAACTATTCCGCCGTTGACGATCAGCTCGATAATCCCTCGGTCGAATGCTTCTGCCGTCTTTCCCGTGGAGAGCGTGAGCGAGGAACCTACTGAGAGTATGTGTCGTACCGAGGCGATGACACCGATGATGAGGAAGCGGCTGAGTTGGTAGAAGCCGTTGCTGAACCTGGCAATGACTGTGCGGGCGATTTCCAAGATGATGACGACAAACAGAATGTCGTTGACCGCCTGCAACATCCCAGTGGGGAAGAAGGGTGTCGTCGTCACCAGTCGGACAACGGTGAATACCAGTGCGCCAAGAGCTACCACGAACAAAAGAACAGTCAAGACGACGTGGAAGACGTCCTCCGCCATGTCGAGAACCTTGGCGGGTATCATCGGCGCTTCTTCACTGCCCCGCGCAGAGTTGCTGGCCATCGAGTCCTCGTTTCTACTCTCAGTCTAGTGTGGACCCAAATAGCCCAAAGCGATAGAGGTGCACTCGGCGCGATTATTCGTCTGTCGGTTGCTGTGGGCACGCGGCAGCCAGCGCTCGCACATCGCCGAGTTCTCGGCTTGGTCGTCATGACAGGTTTTGTGGGAGGGCAGGGAGCTTCTGATCATTCTGCAAGGTGGTCCGGTTGTGCGGGGCTGAATCGTGGTGGCGGGGCTGGTGGTCGTTGTCGTTATTGCTCTGGAAAGGTTCCTGCAAGCTCTCGTTAACCGGCACCAGGAACAATGTCGCTTGTGTATACCCCCACGGTTCTGTTCGTATGCGTTCATAACGCTGGTCGGTCACAGATGGCCGCCGGTTACCTCCGGCACCTGGCAGGCGAGCGCGTCAGGGTGCTCTCGGCAGGCTCTGCACCGGGAGCATCACTGAACCCGGCCGCCGTCGCAGTCATGGCTGAAGAGGGCATCGATATTGCAAGCGAAGTGCCACGACTGTTGAGCGTGGACTCCGTGAAGACGAGTGACGTTGTCATCACGATGGGGTGTGGCGATGCGTGCCCAGTCTTCCCTGGTAAGCGCTATGAGGATTGGGAGCTAGAAGACCCGGCAGGAAAAGACCTCGATCGGGTTCGTGCCATCAGGGACGATATTCGCGAGCGCATCCAAACGCTCCTAGGCGAGCTCCTTAACACCGGGGGCTAATTGATGCGCTTGCCCACGTTGCTCCCTGGCGACTCCTCCAGGGTGGCTGCTAGGCAGGAATGAGCTCCGCGTCTTCTCGAAGAGAGGCTTTCCACGCTACGAGTTTTTGAACAGTCGGGCTAGCGTCGCTCTCCAAGAGTTCCATCGCATCGGCCGGAACACTGTAGTTGATGGCGACGAAAGCGCGAACGGTTTCATCGCCGTCTTTGGCAAGCGTGCGCAGGACGTCACATGGGGTTGCCTGGTTGCGGGCTAGGCAGGCTCGCACTCCTGGGTCTGGGTCTTTCGCAAGTGTTTGGTAAACCTCCAGGGGTGCGTGGTAGGAGAGTGCAGCACTTTCCCGAATTTTGGGGTTCGCGTCTGTAGATAGCCGACGGATGCGCTCCACCTTGGACCTAGTGATGGCAGGCGAGAGAAACGCTGCCACGGGGTCGTCCCCGGCCAGGCGGGTTTCACCGGAGAGTTGCTGGCGCTGGGCAGTGGTGTTAAACCTGATACACGACATGACTTCATGGTACGGGGCGGGGTTGGCCTTTTCGGGGATTGGCGCCAAGAATTCCGCTGAGAAATGACTGACAATCGTGCTGTGACTCCTACACTGGGCTCATGAGCCTTGACAATGACGTGAGTTCGAGGGTCTTCACTCTCGCCAACCTTGTCAGCGTCATTCGACTGATGGCCATCCCGGTGTTTCTCTATCTTGTTATCGAGGACCGGTTACTTGCAGCGTTCATCCTTCTTGTGGCAGCCGTATTGACCGACTTCGTCGATGGCATGATAGCGAGGCGGATGAACCAGATCACCCGCCTTGGCCAGTTTTTGGACCCCTTCGCGGACCGACTTTTCATTGCCGCCACTGTTGTGGCGCTCGCCATCCAAGGTGTTGTGCCGTGGTGGTTCGTTGTTGCCGTGATGTTGCGAGACGCACTCTTGGGTGTTGGTGGACTTGTCATGTCCCGCTACGGCCACGGGACATTGCCCGTGAAGTGGTGGGGGAAGGTCGCGACGTTTGGTCTTCTCTTTGTCCTTCCCCTGTTCTTGTTGAGCGTGATGGTCAGCGAACACGCCTCGGCTTCGGTTGGCCAAACGCTGATGGCGATTGCGTGGCCCATTGCTGTTGTGGCAGTCGCGCTCTATTGGGTGGTCGGGTTTTCTTATCTATTTGATGCGATTCGTCTCGCGCGAGAGGTGACTCGCGAGACTGGCGAATCTTCCGATAGGGTGAACTCGTTCAACGAGGGAGTGTGATGAGCGAGACACCCAAGGGCCCGGAAAATCCGGGGCTTCCCGACCAGACAGAGAAGTTTGGTCCGGATTTCCAGCAGAAGCTGCAGAACCTGGAATCTGGTGTGTCCCTCGAAGAGCAGGAAGTCATCGATGCGCTTCCCTCGGGCTCAGCTCTCCTCATTGTTCGTAAAGGCCCCAATGCGGGGGCTCGATTCCTTCTTGACCAGGACTCCACAGTCGCCGGCCGCCATCCCGCCGCAGACATCTTTCTTGACGACGTGACTGTGTCTCGTCGTCACGCCGAGTTTGTCCGGCACGGCACAGCCTTTGAAGTCAAAGACATGGGCTCCCTCAACGGCACATACTTTGATGGCGTGCTTATTGACCAGGCTCTTCTGCACGATGGGGCCGAGGTCCAGGTCGGCAAGTTCCGTATGACTTTCTTTCTTTCTCGCATTGATGGTGATGGATCGAGGTCTGCGCAGTGAGTGTTGCACGTTCGTCAATCGACGTTGCTTCCACCCCCAGGAAGTCATTGCTCTCGATTGGGCAAGTCTTGGCCAAACTCACCCCGGAGTTCCCCGAACTTTCTCCCTCGAAGCTTCGGTTCCTCGAAGACCGCGACCTGATTGCTCCTGGTCGGACCCCTGCTGGGTATCGGACCTATTCGAGCGAGGATGTAGAACGCCTGCGTTTCGTTCTTACTGTCCAGCGTGACCAGTACCTGCCTTTGAAGGTGATCAAGGCGTACCTTGATGATCGCGACGCGGGGAAGAACCCTTCGCTGCCCGTCACCAACGGGGTGCATGGCGCTTCGATGGGTGATGACCAGGCCCGCTACACGAAGGCAGAAATCGTCGAAGCGGCTAAGGCATCGGCTGGGCTTCTTGAGGGCGCGGTGACCGCCGGTCTCATTCAACCCAAGAAGGTCTATAGCGGGTCTGACCTGGTAGTTCTCACGTCTATCGTCGAGGCATCAAGCTTCGGCCTTGAGCCCCGGCACCTGAGGGGCATGCGCCTGGCCGTTGACCGTGAAGTTGGTTTGATTTCCCAAGCCGTCAATGCTGCCAACGGGTCAACTCGTGCGATGTCTCCGTCGGAGTTGCGCGACAAGGGGCGGGAGCTCTCAGGAATCTTGACGACTCTTCGGAGCGTCCTGACTCACGATGCACTCAATCGGCTAGAGTCATAGCTCTTCCCACGACACGCCCAGTGGCGTTGACGTTGCCGTCGCAGCAATTGGCCTTCGTGCGGGTATCGTGAGCAAGTGCCCTTAGAGGTCAAGTTGAAGATGAAGGTTGGGCGACATATGGATTCCTCCGACAACACCACGGAGCGCTACGCCAAGGATTTGCTGTTCACCGACGGCATGCCGGTCATCACCGAGGAGCAGGGTTACCGGGGTCAGATTGCAGCGACCGCCGCTGGAATCACTTACCGCCAGCTCGATTACTGGGCTCGCACCGGATTGGTAGAACCCACCGTCCAGAGCGCGCAGGGGTCGGGTAGCCAACGGCTCTATGGGTTCCGCGACATTTTGGTCTTGAAGCTCGTGAAGCGCCTGCTCGATACGGGGATTTCCCTTCAGCAGATTCGGGTTGCGGTTGACCAACTTCGCGCTTCGGGAATCAATGATCTTGCCCAGACGACCCTGATGAGCGATGGCGCCAGTGTGTACCTCTGCACTTCCAACGACGAGGTCATCGACCTCGTCAGCCGCGGCCAAGGAGTCTTTGGAATTGCCGTGGGCAAGGTGCTTCGCGAAGTGGAGTCCTCACTTGTCTCCGTCGAGGTCAGCGAAGCGGGGTCGGACCCGCGTGATGAGCTGGCCAAGCGTCGTAACCAGCGCGCTAGCTAGCGCTCGGTTTACCCGGCGATTGCAACGGAGCGAATCACCCGGTCCAGGAGCAGGTTGAAGTTGTGGGCCATCTCCTCGGCGCTTTCTCCCGGCCACACATGAAGCGGGCTAGCCGCCCCCTGAGCCTGTTGTAGGGCCACGCGCTCCGGAAGTTCGGGTTGAAGAACCAGCGCCCCAAACATCTGCTTCAACTCGTCGATGCGGTACTGGTGTTCGATCGATTGAGGTCTAACCCGGTTCACGATCACACCGAGTGGTTGCAATCTTGGAGACACACCTCGGCGCAACTCGTCGACAGCTCGGAACGCACGCTGTGTTGCAGCAACCGAAAAAAGGCCAGGCTCTGTAACGACGGCCACCCGATCGCTGGCTGTCCACGCCATGCGAGTGAGCCCATTGAGTGACGGTGGGCAGTCAATGAGCACCAAGTCGTAGTCGCCCTCCACAGCGGCCAAGATTTCTTCCATGCGCCAAATCTCACGCTTTGTCAGTGTCGGGGTGTCGAACGCCATGGCCGCTGGTGAACCCAGCAACACGTCCACCTTCCCGTTGCGTGCCCTCGTCCAGCCCGAGGACACGATGGCGTTGCGCACATTTGATGACCGGGGGTTGGCGAGCAGGTGGGAAACATTGAGGTGGCGACCGACCGTCACGTCGAGTCCCGTCGAGGCGTCGGACTGCGGGTCCATGTCAACGACGAGTGTGCGCATACCGCTGGCAAAAGCCGCAGAGGCTAGGCCAAGCGAGACGGTGGTCTTACCCACACCGCCTTTAAGAGAGCTCAGGCTGATTACGCGCATCTCTTCTACCTTAGCCTTCAGTAAGGTTGACCCCAGGACTTTGGGCGGCGTTTTCGGCCGCCGATGAGAGGGGAGCCATCTTTGGTCACCAAGATTCTTGTGGCGAATCGTGGCGAGATTGCGATTAGGGCTTTTCGTGCCGCTGTAGAACTTGGTAAACGGACCGTGGCGGTCTACCCGTACGAAGACCGGTACTCCCTCCACCGGATGAAGGCCGATGAGGCCTACCAAATTGGTGAACCTGGCCATCCCTTGCGGGCTTATCTTGACATTGCAGAAATCATCCGAGTTGCCAAGCTCTCTGGCGCTGACGCCGTATACCCAGGATACGGGTTTCTCAGTGAGAACCCCGACCTAGCACGGGCTTGTGAAGAAGCAGGAATTGTATTCATCGGCCCACCGGCAGCCGTGCTGGAAATGGCCGGCAACAAAGTCACCGCCAAAGAGCACGCTATTCGTGCCGGTGTTCCGGTGTTGGCCTCGAGTGAGGCCAGCGACGATATTGACGCTCTAGTGCGGGCTTCAGATGAGATTGGTTTTCCGGTTTTCGCAAAGGCGGTGGCCGGTGGTGGCGGGCGTGGAATGCGCCGTGTGGATAAGCCAGAGGCGCTTCGGGGTGCCCTCGAGGCGGCTATGCGAGAGGCTGAGACAGCATTTGGTGATGGGCGCATGTTTATTGAACAGGCGGTCTTGAGACCCCGGCACATCGAAGTACAGATTCTTGCTGACTCCACGGGCCACACCATGCACCTGTTCGAGCGCGACTGCTCAGTGCAACGCCGCCACCAAAAAGTTATTGAGATTGCCCCAGCCCCCAACCTCGACCCCGCGCTGCGCGAGGCAATCCTCAATGACGCTGTTGCTTTCGCCTCGTCGATTGGTTACCAGAACGCGGGAACGGTCGAGTTCCTCGTCGACACCGCGGGGGAGCGCGCAGGGACCCACGTTTTCATCGAGATGAACCCGCGCATCCAAGTCGAGCACACTGTCACCGAGGAAATCACCGACGTAGACTTGGTTCAGTCGCAGATACGCATTGCTTCGGGAGAGTCCCTCGCCGATCTGGGGCTCTCTAGTGGCACCATTGTTCCGCGCGGTTTTGCTCTCCAGTGCCGGATTACCACTGAGGACCCCAGTGCTGATTTCCGGCCCGACACGGGGAAAATCACCACCTATCGTTCACCCGGTGGTGCGGGAATTCGCTTAGATGGCGGAACGGTGAGCCAGGGTGCCCAGATTTCGCCCTACTTCGACTCACTGCTGGCGAAGATGACATCGCGTGGCCGCGATTTCCCTACCGCCGTGGCCCGCGCGAGGCGCGGTCTGGCCGAGTTCCGGATTCGCGGAGTCTCCACCAACATCGCTTTTTTGCAAGCTGTGGTTGAGGACGAAGCGTTTCTCGCCGGCGACGTCTCGACCTCGTTCATCGATGAGCGCCCGCAGCTGGTTCGGGCTCGAGTGTCCAAGGACCGTGGGACAAAGCTTCTGACATGGTTGGCCGACGCAACTGTCAATCAACCCCACGGGTCCGGCGAGGGACTCAGCGACCCCGCCTCTAAGCTCCCGCCTGTTCCTCTCGACGCTCCACCTGCTGGGTCCAAGCAACTGTTGGACTCGTTGGGCCCGGTCGCTTTTGCTGGGGCCTTGCGTGAACAGAAGGCCCTGGCGATCACAGAGACCACATTCCGCGACGCGCACCAGTCGTTGTTGGCTACCCGTGTGAGGACCAGGGACCTGGTGGCCGCTATGCCAGTTGTCGCTCACACCACTCCACAATTGCTCTCCGTGGAGGCGTGGGGCGGGGCAACCTATGACGTGGCGTTGCGATTCCTAGGAGAAGACCCGTGGGAGCGCCTCGTGGATCTGCGCGAAGCACTGCCGAATGTATGCATTCAAATGTTGCTGCGAGGGCGCAACACCGTGGGTTATACGCCCTACCCGAGCCAGGTGACGAACGCTTTTGTTCATGAGGCCGCAACCGCGGGCATCGATGTTTTCCGCATCTTTGATGCCCTCAATGACGTGTCCAATATGCGACCCGCCATCGACGCGGTATTGGAGACCGGTACCACCATTGCTGAAGTCGCGCTGTGTTACTCCGGTAACCTTTCCGATCCTGCTGAGAATCTCTACACGCTGGATTACTACCTGCGCCTAGCGGAGAAGATCGTTGCCAGTGGTGCGCACATCCTTGCCATCAAGGACATGGCCGGTCTTCTTCGTGCCGAAGCCGCTGCGACCCTGGTCGAAGCTCTCAGATTGCGGTTTAATCTGCCGGTCCACCTCCACACCCACGACACGGCAGGCGGGCAACTGGCCACTCTGCTCGCTGCGAGTCGCGCCGGCGTCGACGCTGTGGACGCCGCGAGTGCGGCGATGGCGGGAACCACCAGTCAGCCGTCGTTGTCGTCGCTTGTCGCGGCACTGGAATTCACCGAGCGAGACACCGGCATCAGTCTTGAGAGCGTTTCGGCGTTGGAGCCTTATTGGGAGTCAGTCCGCAAGCTCTATGCCCCCTTTGAGTCGGGATTACCAGGCCCTACCGGGCGGGTCTATCACCACGAGATTCCTGGTGGTCAGCTTTCCAACCTTCGTCAGCAGGCGATAGCCTTGGGCCTCGCAGATCGCTTTGAAGACATCGAAAACTGGTATGCCGAGGCGAATCGGATGCTGGGGCGTCCGACGAAGGTCACCCCCTCCAGCAAGGTTGTAGGGGACCTCGCGCTCCACCTCGTCGCCATGGATGTCAACCCCAGGGACTTTGAAGAGAACCCCGGCAAGTACGACGTCCCCGACTCGGTCGTGGGCTTTATGGCAGGCGAACTGGGTGACCTTCCAGGCGGTTGGCCAGAACCCTTCCGGACCAAGATTCTCAAAGGCAAGAAGCCCTCTAGAGACGTGGGGACACTTACTCCCGGGCAGGAGGAAGTGCTGGTTGCACCGGGCCTTGAGCGCCGGGCCCTGCTGAACGAACTGCTCTTTCCTGGCCCCACCCGGGACTTTCTCGACGTGAGAGAAAACTACGGCGACATCTCTGTCATCAAGACTCGGGACTACCTCTATGGCTTGCGCCCGGGCGAAGAATCGGTGATCGAGGTGGAGGCGGGGGTGAGCCTTTATGTGTCGCTTGAGACAATTTCCGACCCCGACGATCACGGTATGCGCACGGTTATGGTGTCTTTGAATGGTCAAATGCGGCCGGTAATGGTCCGGGACCGCGCCGTGCAGGCGGTGGTGACTCAGACAGAAAAAGCCGACCCAGCGAACCCGAGGCATATCGCCGCGCCCTTCTCGGGTGTTGTCACCCTGGGAGTTGCAGAGGGTGACGCCGTCGCGCAGGGTGGCGTAGTCGCCACTATCGAGGCTATGAAGATGGAGGCGGCAATCAGTAGCCCGGTGGCGGGAATTGTGGCTCGAGTGGCGATTCCCAAGACCCAGCAAGTTGAAGCAGGTGACCTTCTGGTGGAACTCGACGATGGCTCGTCAGTTTCTGGGTAACATTGGACGGCGTCGACTTCACGCGAGTAAGGACCTTTAGCACACATGGCAAAGCGCGAGACTAACATCAAGTCCCCCGAAGCTACTGAGCCCGTAGAGGCTCTCGGCGGAGAGGGCGAGTTGGAAGAATCCGCCGTCGATCCCGCTGCGTTGGAGTCGAGTGAGGCAGAGAGCATCACCCTCGTTGTCGCGGATTCTTCGGATAGTTTGTACCAGCGGCGTGCCGGGAATCGTGGCGATGGCCCAGAACCCGCGGCGATGCTCACAGATGACCGCCTTCTGGACATCTCCGGACGCAAGAGCCCCGCTCCGGAGGGCTTCTGGCAACGCTTCGTGTACAACATTTCCTTTCACACCATCAACCTTGGTGATTCAGCCGCCGTGCGCGAACGAAAAGCGATGGATCGCCGAATTGGCGCAGCTTTTGAAACAGGTGCGCGCTACGTTCCTGTGGTGACTCGCAAGGGCGGGGTGGGAAAAACAACCGTTACTACTCTTCTTGGCATGGCATTAGCCGAGGTCCGCCACGATCGGGTCATCGCGATTGATGCAAACCCTGACCGCGGAACGCTTGCGGAGCGAGTGCCGAAGTCGACCGGCGCAACGGTTCGCGATGTCGTCAATCTTGCCGCCGGCATCTCGGGCTTTACCGACTTTGCAGAGTTGGTGTCTAAAGACGCCTCACGCCTGCATGTGCTTGCTTCTGATACCGACCCACTAATGTCTGAAGCCTTCGACGAGGATGATTACAACGTGGTCGCCGACCAGGCAGCTCGGTTCTACTCCGTCATCCTTACAGACTGCGGCACGGGCATTGTTCACTCAGTGATGAAGCCCACGCTGGAACGGGCGGATGGTCTTGTGGTGGTCTCCGGCGGAAGCATCGATGAAGCTCGACTGGCTTCGGAGACGCTGACCTGGTTGGAAGCTAATGGCTACGGCGATTTGGTCGCGCGCGCTGTGGTGGCTCTCAACACCGCGACTCAGGGCACAAACGTGGTCAAGTTGGACGAAATCGAAGGCCACTTCATCTCTCGGGTGAGAGAAGTTGTGCGGATTCCTTACGATCCCTATCTCGCTGCCGGGTCCGTCATTGAATGGGAGCGTCTGAACCCCTATACGCGTCAGGCTGCACGCGAACTGGCGGCACTTGTCGTTGAGGGCATGAGCGAGCGTCTCGGCACCTAGCATGGCAGTGCGTGCCATTCGGCTCTTCGGCGATCCCATCCTCAAAAGCCCGACCGAACCAGCAGAGATCGCTACTGAGCGAACTGCGCAACTCGTTGCCGACCTCATCGACACTGTCAAACTGCCTGGTCGCGCGGGCGTTGCCGCCAATCAGATTGGCGTCGGGCTTTCTGCCTTTAGTTACAACATCGAGGGTGTTGTGGGATATCTCCTGAACCCCAACCTTGTTCGGGTCTGGGGCGAGCCTGAAGAAATGAGTGAGGGATGCCTTTCGGTCCCAGGTCTCACCTACCCGCGCCTGCGGCATCCGTTCGCCCTGGTGCGGGGCGTGACACTCGAAGGTGACGTCGTCGACGTTGAGGGCGAGGGCTTGATGGCTCAGGCGATTCAGCACGAGATGGACCACCTTCGTGGGGTGCTCTATTTCGAAGGTCTTGGGCCGGAGCACAAAAAGCACGCACTGAGCGCGCTCCGCGAATCGGAGTGGTTCGCTCTCTGAGCTGTGCCTCCGGCAAGGGGCGGGTCCATGCTCGCTAGACTGTTCCCCCGTGTACACATGCGGAATTGACATTGGTGGGACAAAGATTGCGGCGGGTCTCGTCAACGCTGGGGGCGAACTGTCGCAGCGCAGCGAGCGCGCCACCAACGCCGTGGATCCGCTCGCCATTATTGACACCGTCGTTGAGATGGTCAGTGAGCTTGATGGCGACCACGTAGCCAGCGCTGTAGGTGTGGCTGCTGCCGCTTTCCTCGATCGAACCAGAGAACGCGTCTATTTTGCACCCAATATCGCATGGGCTGATTTTCCCCTGCAGGATGTTTTGGAGCAGCGCCTCTGCCGTCCGGTCACCCTGGAAAATGATGCCAACGCCGCGGGCTGGGCTGAGTTTCAGTTTGGCGCCGCCAAGCATGCGCACTCTATGGTGATGCTCACCATGGGCACCGGCGTCGGCGGCGCAGTCGTCGAAGACGGGCGCCTCCTCGTTGGAGGCTTTGGATCCGCTGGTGAGCTCGGTCACATCATCATCGAGCCAGAGGGCTTGCTCTGTGGCTGTGGGAACCGAGGGTGCTTGGAGCAGTATGCCTCTGGCACGGCACTGATGAGAGAGGCCCGCAGCGACCTGGGTCGCCCGGAACTGACCTCGGAGGAGATGACAGAACTGTTGGTCGGTGGCGATAGCGCCGCCATTGCAGTGCTACACAGGGTGTGTGACGCAATGGGACGAGGCATTACCTCTCTTGTGGCCGTCACCGACCCGGAAGTAGTGGTCATCGGGGGAGGCGTTGCAAAAGCGGGGGCGCTGGTCAGCGAACCCATTACCGAGTCCTTTAGGCGCCACTATGGCGCCTATGAGCGCAGGCCAGTCCCGCGCATCGTTGTCGCGACGATGGGAAACAATGCCGGCGTCATCGGCGCCGCAGACTTGGCACGCCTTCAACGGCCTTCCGGGGCATAGTCTGAGAGAAGGCGGGAGGGGGCTAAATGTTTTATTGGATTATGAAGCACTGGGTTATTGGCCCTCTCATGACGACTGTCTTTCGCCCGTGGGTGAGGGGGCTGGAGAACATGCCGCGTACCGGGCCTGCCGTCGTGGTGTGCAACCACTTGTCCTTTGTTGATTCGGTTTTTCTCCCGCTCGTAGTTGACCGCCAGATGGCATTCCTGGCAAAGAGTGATTACTTCACTGGCCGGGGAATCAAGGGTTGGGCCATTCGGTTTTTCATGACCTCAGCTGGGCAACTACCCATTGATCGCTCCGGTGGGAAAGCGTCGGAGGCGTCGCTCAATGCAGGCCTTCAGGTCCTTGCTGAAGGAAAAGTCCTCTCCATCTACCCCGAGGGCACCAGAAGCCCGGATGGTCGGATGTTTCGCGGCCGCACAGGGGTGGCGCGCATGATTCTCGACGCAAATGTTCCGGTGATTCCTGTGGCCGTCGTCGACACTGACAAGGTCATGCCACTAGGCACCAATTTTCCGAAGGTCCACAGGGTCGGTGTGGTGCTTGGCGAGCCTTTGGATTTCTCTCGTTTTCGAGGCATGGAGAGCGATCGGTTTGTCTTGAGGGCGATTACCGATGAAATCATCTACGAAATGAACAAGCTCAGCGGTCAAGAATACGTCGATGTGTATGCCTCGACGCTGCGCAACCCAGCCAGATAGGCGCCGATGTGGGGCGCTGCCGTGCTCGGCTAGGCTTGTCCTCGCACTGCACAGAGATTGAGGAATCGTGGACACCAGTGAAAGCGCCGTTATCCCAGCACCCGGGGTTGTCGAAGGTTTGGACCACTGGCGGTCATTGGCGATCAAGCAGCAACCCCAGTGGCCTGATAGCGCTGCTGCCGCGGCTGTATCGAGAGAGCTTCAGAGCGTTCCTCCACTGGTTTTTGCCGGTGAAGTTGATCTGCTTCGTGAGCGCCTAGCGCGCGTTGCAAGTGGGAAAGCTTTCTTGCTTCAGGGTGGCGACTGCGCTGAGACTTTCCAAGGTGCCACCGCTGACAACATTAGGAACAGGGTCAAGACCATATTGCAGATGGCCGTGGTGTTGACCTACGGTGCGTCGATGCCCATTGTGAAGATGGGCCGGATGGCTGGCCAGTTTGCCAAGCCGCGCTCCAGCGACGATGAGACCAGAGATGGCGTGACCCTTCCCGCGTACCGCGGCGACATCGTCAATGGCTATGACTTCACTGAAGAATCGAGAACCCCGAATCCTGCCCGAATGCTCCAGGGATACCACACCGCAGCGTCCACTCTGAATCTGATTCGGGCGTTCACCCAGGGCGGCTTCGCTGATTTGCGCATGGTCCACAGTTGGAACAAAGGCTTTGCTGAGAATCCCGCCAACGCGCGTTATGAAGGGCTCGCTAAAGAAATTGACCGCGCGATTCGGTTCATGGAGGCAGCTGGCGCTGATTTTGATGAACTGAAACGAGTCGAGTTCTACGCCAGCCATGAGGGTCTGCTGATGGATTACGAACGTCCGTTGACCCGCATCGATTCACGGACGGGCACGCCCTATGTGACCTCCGGACACTTCCTGTGGATTGGCGAGCGCACTCGTGAGATCGATGGCGCCCACGTTGATTTCTTCTCCCGAGTCCGCAATCCCATCGGGGTGAAGGTCGGTCCCGCTATGACGCCGGATGGGCTAGAAGCCCTGATTGACAAGCTCGACCCAGCTCGTGAACCGGGCCGCCTGACGTTAATCACTCGTATGGGCGCCACTGCGATTCGCGATGCGCTACCACCGCTGCTGGACGCCACTAAGTCCCTGGAGGTGCAACCCGTCTGGGTGACGGACCCCATGCATGGCAACGGCATTACGACATCCACCGGATACAAGACCCGTCGCTTCGATGATGTTGTCGATGAAGTCCAGGGCTTTTTTGAAGCACACCGCCTAATCGGCACGCACCCCGGTGGAGTTCACGTTGAACTCACGGGTGACGATGTGACAGAGTGCCTCGGTGGCTCTCAACAGATTGATGAGCTGGGCCTTGAGAACAAGTACGAGTCTCTGTGTGACCCGAGGCTTAACCACCAGCAGTCACTGGAGCTTGCCTTCTTGGTTGCCGAGGAACTTACCAAGCTCTAGACGAAGCTGCGCAGGATGATGAGCGTCCCTGTGGGGACTTCTTGACCCACCGAGGGGTCAACGCTGGTGACTCGAGCGAAGGCCTTGGCCCAGTCTTCTTCGGGGAACTCTGATCTGACTTCAACGCGGAAACCCAGGGCTTCGAGTCTGCGTTTTGCTTCGGAAATCGTGTTGTCAATGACATCCGGGACCTCGATAAGTTCTGGCCCACGGGATACCAGCAGCGTGAGGGTGTCGCCCGGCACAACAATGCGGGTGTCTCGATCGAGAATCTTGACAACCGATCCTTCTGGGATGGTGTCAGAAAATTCACCATCGCCGCCCACGATTCCCAGGAGGCCAATCTCTTGCAACACACGTCTCGCTTCGTCCGCAGAGAGCCCGGTAACATCGGGAATTGGTCCCGCAGACACCACCACGTTGAGAGTACTACCGGCCAAGACCTCCGTGCCGGCGCTCAACGCCACGCCCTCGGCGTTCGCAAGCCGCAGTATGGTGCCGGCGTCAACGAAGTCGTTGAATTCTTCACTGCTGGAACCAATAATGAGGTTGAGTGCTTCAAATTCGCTGGTCACATCCTGCAGGGTTTTTCCGGTAACTGCTGGAACACTCACCGGGCTAGGGCCCAACGACACAATGAGCCTCACGACACTGCCCCGTTCCACTGACTCACCGGACGGAGGATTCGTGCCCTTGACGACTCCAGCGGGCAGCACCAGGTCGAATTCCTCGAGGACAACCTCAGAGACCTCAAGCTCCGCAGCAGTCAGTGTGGCGGTAGCTTCCTCGACACTCAGACCGGCAACCTCGGGGATCTGGACGGCTCCACCAACGCCACCCCACCACCACGCTGCGGCCCCTCCACCAACGACCACAGCAACGACGAGCAGGATGACGGCAGTGATTGTGCCAGCGCGGCCCCGACGATGTGCTGTGCGAATGGGCTGCTGGGGCGCCATGTCGACATCATCCGGGGGAGGGGCTACGGTTGGCTCCAACTCGTCAAACACTGCAGATCGAGGATCGAGAACCTCCGTTTCTTGCATATCCAGGGCCGACATCCTCTGAGTCATGGCTACCGTGGCGTTGAGTGCTTGGGTTGCCTGGGTCAATGACTCAGGGCCCAGGAGTCGCTCTAATTCGACCACGTGCTCGAGCAGCGCTCGCGCATGAGGGGGTCGGTCATCGGGGGAGCGCTGGCTGCACCACGCCACTACCTCATCGAATTGTGTAGGGATAGCTGGGTTCTTTGAGCTAGGGGTCGGGACAATATCGTTGGCGTGCTGGTAGGCGATGGTTACTGCTTGGTCGCCCTGGTAGGGCTGTTGGCCGGTGAGCATTTCGAACATCATGATGCCGAGCGCGTAGATGTCACTGCGCACATCTGCGATGCCCCGGGAAATCAGCTCTGGTGAGAGATAGGCGATGGTGCCAAGGAGCGCCTGTGACGTCGCCGTATTGTGACTTGCAGCCCGTGCTAGGCCGAAGTCCGCAATCTTGATTCGCCCGTCATCTGCAAGCAAGACGTTCTCGGGCTTGAGATCGCGGTGGACAATTCCGGCGGAGTGTGCGGCGTCCAGTCCATACAGAATAGCCTTCACAATGTCGAGGGTCTGAGCCGGGGTGAGAGCGCCAAAATCGTTAAGCAATTCGCGAAGTGTTATCCCGGGCAAGTACTCCATCACAATGAATGTGATGGCGCCGTCTTGCCCCTGGTCGAAAACATTAACGATGTTGGGGTGGGCAAGCCTGGCTGCCTGCCGCGCCTCTTGGATGAAGCGACGCGTGAAATCCTCATCCTCCGCTAAGTGCGGATGCATGATTTTGATTGCCACTGGCCTCTCCAGGCGTTGATCCATGGCCTCATAGACGGTCGCCATCCCACCTCTGGCAACGCGACGTTCAATGACGTAGCGGTTGTCGATTACCCGGCCGAGTAGCGGGTCAATCGTGGGGGCGTCCATTTAGCCGATTGTAGGGCGGGATGGCGATAGATACGGGTTGCCACTCCATTACGTCAGTTCGTACAACCATGCCCATGCGCTGGGCTCCCATTTTGCGTAAGCCTTGGGGAACGCTGAAATTTGAACGCGTTGGGCAGCCTCGGTGAGCGTCATGCTCTGCCAGTTGGTGATGTCCAACAGCCCGCGGGTCTTTCCCTTATTTGGGTTCTGCGGGCCTCCAAAGAACAAGCGGGTTGCATAGCCCGCATCCATAATCTGCTCAACGCTTCCCCATCCGCTGGAGGGGCGCTGTTGATAGAGACCGACCGAGTCGCGATCACCCCAGTTGATGTTGCGAAGTGACGATTCCTGCATCGCTGTTGCGAGTGCGATAACGATTCCGTAGTCGGGAACCCCCAGCTCGCGTCCCACCGAAATAATGGCCTGCGCGTTGGCTCTGCGCTCATCATTGAGTGGCGTAATCGAGCCGGCAACAGGTTGCCCCACTTCGCCAGAGGCCGTCGCCTCTGGCGCCGGAGCTGGCGCACTGGCCTGGGCCACTGGCGCGGGGTTTGCGGCTGGGGCTTTGGTTGCCACCACTGCTGGCTTCTTCGGAACCTGGACAACGATTAAGGCTGGCGCTTCAGCCAGAGGGAGGTCTGCGGCGTCGAATGGTACTCCGGAGGATGTGTCGGCCTGAGCGGACTCATCCGTTTCGCCATCGTTGCGCGTCGATGCGCTCAGCACGGTTGGCGTGCTCGCGATGACCGGCATCGCGGTCGGAGCGGTCCGCTCCACAGTGGGTCGGGTGGCGCCTGGCACGCTCAGCATCTGACCGGCGTAGATCGTGGAGTCGGGCTGAAGGCCATTGTGGGCGGTGAGTGCTTGAGCCGAGATTCCTAAACGTCCGGCAATCGTGGTCACGGTGTCACCCGGGGACACGACGTATCCGCCAGCAGCAAGGCGGGCTGGAGATCCGGCGCGCTTCTTGGTGGGCTCCGGGCTCAGCTTCAGAATCTGCCCCTCGTGCACGAGGGAGTTCCAACTCAGACCGTTGAGAGTCAATATGGCAGGGGTGGGAAGCTCAAACGCTTCAGCAATCGAGGAGACCGTGTCGCCTGCCTGCACGGTGTAGGTGGCTGGGAGGTCTGGTCGAAGGGCGGCGATGATGGAATGGGCTATCGGAAGCATCGCGTGGCTCAACCGCTGGGCGAGGCCCGGGCGCGTGTCGTCACGGGCATGGCCTGGCTGGAGTGCAGTCATCTCGGTGCTCGTCGGCCCAGCAGGCGCGACGCCAACGCCGGCTGCCAAAGTTCCGGTCATCAAAAACGGCAAGCTGCCAAAAAGAGTTTTGCGAATTCCGCCAGTGCCCTTTAGCGACGGGCCTTCGAAGCGGTGCGTTCGGGGCGTCAGACCCGACAACACAGCGTGCTCCAGGGAATCCACTCGCGCGTCGGCGCTGCGGGGGGAGTGTTCTGCTTCAGGCATGGCTCTTATCGTTGCGCGTAAGGGACATTATCGCCGGAGGGCGCTCCGTATCTACGGTGTCACAGGTTTAGAGTCGAGTCAACCATTGTGACGCGTGTGGTTGCCGTTAACATATTCGTAACATAGTGAGAAGGGTCGCGAAGGCTGCCCGGTATCGCTTCGCCCCGGGGCATGGCACTCTAGAGATGTGACAGATAAGACGGACGTGGTGTGGCTCACCGTTCCCGAGGTGTGCGAGCGCCTCGGGCTTACTCCTGGCAAAGTGCACCGGCTCGTCGAAGATCGCGCTCTGCTCGGGACCAAAATTGAGGGCATCTTTAGGATTCCCGAGGTCTTCCTTGATGGCGGTGAGCCTCTCAAGGATCTGCGGGGCACGGTCGTTGTGCTTCTCGATGGGGGTTTTACTGATGACGATGCGACCCGGTGGTTGTTAGAGCGCAACGACGCACTGGCTGTCGCGCCGATTGACGCCCTGCGTGGTGGGCGCAAGAGTGAAGTGCGCAGGCTTGCTCAGACCCTCGCGCTGTAGGCCCGGGGGTACTAGGCCTGGCGTTGAGTCACGGCTTCGGCAAGCCTGGTAAGTTCGGCTGCGGCACCGGGTGACCAGTGAGCCCCGCGCAAAGCATCCATGGCCTGGCTGACATAGTCAGAGATCATGGCCTCAATCTTCTCCAGCGCACCGGTGGCCTGGAGGGTCTCTTGCATGACTTCAATTTGCTCGCCGGAGAGTGAGCGGTCACCCAGCATTTCGTTGAAGACTGTCTTTGCTCCGGCGGGCATTGCCGCTTCAGCGAGCGCGATGAGCACGGTGCGCTTGCCCTCACGCAAATCATCACCGGAGGGTTTGCCGGTGACCTCTGAGTTACCAAACACTCCAAGAACGTCATCGCGCAGCTGGAACGCTATACCCAGAGGCAAACCGAAGGCGCTCAAGGCGCCGAGTTTCGAGGTGTTGGCACCGGCGAGCGACGCTCCAATCAGTAAAGGGGCCTCCATGCTGTATTTCGCTGATTTGTAGGTGACTACCCTGAGCGCGCGTTCGAGGCGCTCTGCCTGGCTCGAGTGCAGCCAGGCCGCCTCTTCGTGGATGTCTAGGTACTGACCGACCGTGACTTCCTGGCGCATCCTTGAGAATTCTGCACGTGTAGCCAGCGCGATTGTGGGGGAGTCGATGGCGATAAGGGCTTGGTTGAGGAGGTCGTCGCTCCAGGCCAAGAGAAGATCGCCGACCAGCAGTGCCGTTGATTGCCCAAAGTGTTCCGAGCGTCCCGCATAGGAGCGCTCGCGGTGAATGGTCTCGAAGGCGCGGTGCGCCGAGGGCTTGCCACGTCTCGTATCTGAATTGTCCATAATGTCGTCGTGCACGAGAGCCGCGGCATGGAAAACCTCGAGCGATAGTGCCAGTGAAATAACGGCGTCGAGATCATCGACGGTTTCAGCACCCAAGCCTGGGTCAAGTTCGCTCGTACTACCTGCGCGCCAACCCCAATAGCAAAAGCGAGCACGGAAGCGTTTGCCCGTAGCCAACATGCCTCGGGTGTACTCCATGATGTGCAGCAGGTCGGGGGAGATGGCCTCGAGCTCACTAGCGCGGGAATCCAGGAAACTGGCGAGGCGGGTGTCGACAAGGTCGACAAGCTTGATCGGCTCTGACACAGACCTAGCCTATCCTCAGGAAAACTGCGTACACTCATAGTTACCCGAACACACGCCTGGAGGCGACTATGGCACTGTCTGAACGTGAGCAGCGTCTGCTCGAAGAGATGGAGCGCAACCTCTATAACAATGAGGCTGACGTCGTGACGACCCTCGGCGTGTCCAGAAACCTCAACTATCGAGCGATGGCAATCGGTGCCATTGTCGCTCTGGGTGGACTCATTACCATGCTCCTCGGTGTCAATTCTGATCTCACCGTCGTGGGCATCGTCGGTTTTGCAATCATGTTCACCGGGGTGATGGTGGCAGTTGCTATCCCGGGTAAGCCAGTCGAGGGCCGCTCCGGTTCTCCTGCGCGTAAATCGCCATCTGGCTCGAGCGGAAGTTTCATGGATCAGATGAACCAGCGGTGGGAGCGCCGTAACAACGGCGAACCTCTTTAGGTTCCCAGTGGAGGGATAGAGCCCTCCACTTGAGTGTTCGAAAAACCGGCCTTCGGGCCGGTTTTTGTCGTTAAAGCCCGGCATTACGGCGATGTGGGCGTGGAGACACGTCCGCAAACTTTTCCAAAAAAAGTCACAAAGTGGTGGATTTTGGAGCAAAGTGGAGTAGAGTGGTGCGCATCCTCAAGTACGGCCGGATACGAAAGGAGGGGCTGGTATGTTCCTGGGAACCCACGCCCCCAAGCTCGACGACAAGGGTCGAGTCATCCTTCCGGCACGATTCCGCGACGAACTCGCTAACGGTTTGGTTCTTACCCGGGGTCAAGAGAGATGCATCTACGTCTTCACCAGCAAAGACTTCGACGCCCACGTTGAGCGCCTGCGAGAGGCTCCACTGACCAGCAAGGCTGGGCGCGACTTTCTTCGACTCTTTCTCTCGGGGGCGAGTTTTGAAATTCCGGACAAGCAGAACCGTGTGACCATTCCTCCGGCCTTGCGCGACTATGCCGGCTTGGAGCGCGACCTCACGGTCATCGGTGCGGGTAACCGCGCCGAGATCTGGTCGGGGGCCGCATGGCAGTCCTACTACGAAGACCGCGAGCAAGCATTCTCCGAAACCGAGGAGGAGGTGATTCCGGGACTCCTCTAGCTCCGATTTTTCGACTCCCCTCCGTTGGCCCCTGGGACACCTTCCCCGGCTCCAGGTTCATCACACGGATGGGAATCCGAAAACCGGATCTGGTGGACAGGGCACGTCATGATCGCCACTTATCACCACATCCCAGTCCTGCGCGAGCGCGCTCGTGAACTCTTAGCGCCCGCACTTGGGGGCGCATCGCCGTTGCTGGTCGATGCGACGCTTGGGCTTGGCGGCCACACCGAATCGTTCCTGGAGGCCCTCCCTCGCCTGCGGGTGCTGGGTGTAGATCGTGACCAGGAAGCTCTCGAGTACTCGAGGACTCGTCTTGCCCCCTACGCAAGCCGGGTGAGCTTTGCTAAGGCACGCTACGACGAACTCGGTCGCGTGCTCGATGAGCTCTGCCCCGGGCAAGAGCCGGATGCGTTTCTTTTCGACCTTGGCGTCTCGTCCTTGCACTTGGATAAGCCAGAGCGGGGATTCTCATACTCCGTGGACGCCCCGCTGGACATGCGCATGGACACCAGCGATGAGCTGAGCGCGGCTGACCTACTCTCCCAGTACGACAAGCGCCAGCTCGCAGGTATTTTCCGTCGCTATGGCGATGAGAAGTTGGCAGACCGATATGCCGCGGCCATCATCGATGCCCGCGCCATCGAGCCGTTGCTCCGAACGAGCCAGCTAGTCGATGTTTTACAGCGCGCAACTCCCTACGCCCTCAAGGATAAGGGCCACCCGGCCAAGCGTGTTTTTCAAGCGCTTCGGATTGAAGTCAACCGTGAGCTCGACTCTTGGGCCGCCGCGTTGCCCCAGGCCCTCGACCGCCTCGCTGTGGGCGGGCACATTGTCGTGATGTCGTATCAGTCCGGGGAGGACCGGCTCACCAAACAAGAGCTTCGCCGTCGCTGTCACACCACAGCTCCTCTCGGGCTTCCTCGAGAACTTCCCGAGCACCGTGCTGAGTTCACAGAACTTGTCCGCGGTGCCGAGATGGCAACCCCTGAAGAAATAATCACTAACCCTCGCTCAGCATCGGTTCGCCTTCGGGCAGCCGAAAAACTCAGAAAGGTCACCCGATGAGCGTCCTCACTGTTAAGTCAACCTCCAAGGCCCGAGAGTCGGGCTCTCACCCGACGCGCCCAGTCCTCACCGCACTGGCAGGACCGAAACTGCGATACATCGTGGCGACACTGGTGGGGATTTTCGCCATCCTCGCGGTGCAGCTCATCCTCTCGATAGCACTCTCTGGTGGGGCGTATGAGATCGCCTCCCTCAAGGGTGAAATGCGTAACACCGAACAGAAACGTCAGATGGTGGCAGAAGACATCAACGCGCTGATTGCTCCTGACACTCTCGCCGGCCTTGCCACCTCGATGGGGATGGTTGCCGACAACAACCCCGCATATCTGCGTCTCTCTGATGCCAGCGTTGTCGGCGAAGCCCAACCCGCCACCGCCGATTCTGGGGCAGCGGTGTACCCGGTCACGGCTGGCAGCGAAGACGTCGCCCCGCCAGCGATCATTGCTGCGGTCTACGAATCCTTAACCTCACCTCAGGAAATCAGCCCCGAGGTGCCCACAAAACCCGTCTCCACCCAAGCCCCGGTGGTAACACCCGTTGTGGTAAGCGCACCAGCCCCGCCTCCGACCGCCCCACGATTTGGCGGATTGATTCCGTCCCCAACCACTAGGTAACCATGTCTCATCAACGTATGTCTGGGCGCCGCGGGGCTCTAGCTCTCGCGACAGTGATGGCGGTCTCCCTCGTTTTTGTAGGACGCCTCGTTGACGTTCAAATCGTTCGAGCGGCTGAACTTCAGGAGCAATCGCTCCAGGTCCGCACAACGAGTGAGACGCTCTGGGCATCCCGGGGCTCCATTGTTGATCAGTTCGGTAATGACCTAGCCCTTGATGTCGACCGCTATGACATCAGCGCAAACCCCTCGAAAGTCGGCGACTTCCGACGGGCTGGCGAAGTTGTTCCGCTAGCCCAGGCGGTGGCCGAGATTGCGCAGGTGACCGGTGCCAACTATGACGAAATGCTCTCTGCCGTCTCAGTGGACCCCACGGCGCAGTTCACCTACTTGGTGAAAGGTGTGACCCCGCAAGCGAAAGATGCGCTGAGGGAGTTGGATATTCCGTGGCTACAAATTGACCTCATCAGGGAGAGGATTTATCCCTTCGGACCCGTCACGGCAAACCTCACCGGAATGTTGGGTCGCGACGAACCCCTCGGTGGGGTGGAGTTATCCGAAGACGAATGCTTGATGGCCCAGAACGGGTTTGCTACGTATCAACAGGGCGCTGACGGGGTCAGGCTGCCAGGAACCACCACGCTGGTCGAGCAACCAATTCACGGCGGAACCGCGCATCTCACCATCGATAGCGACCTGCAGTGGTACGTCCTTCAGCAGTTAGCGGAGCACGGAGGCAGACTCCAAGCACAGCAGGCAAGCGCGATTGTTGTCAGGGTCAACGATGGGCACATTCTGGCCGCCGCGGATTGGCCGACCTTCGATCCCAACGACTTCACCGATGCGCCCCCCGAGCACATGGGCGCGAGAACCTTTAGCGCCCCATACGAGCCGGGATCGATTATGAAGTCCATGGGTGTCGCCATGCTTATTGATGCTGGCCACACCAGCGTCTCCGATCGCATCGTCGCTCCCGGTGTTTACACCATCGGTTCCGGACGCTTTATCAAAAACATGCACGTCTCCGATGCCCGGCAACTCACAACCGCAGGTGTGCTTCAAACCTCCTCCAATACCGGTATGGCGGTGCTCGGCGAGCGGATGCCCCAGCAACAGGCGTACGACTACTTCAGGGCCTTTGGTTTTGGAGAGAAAACTGCTGTTGATTTCCTCGGTGAATCACGCGGAGTTCTGAAGACTCCCGAGAACTATGACCCCTTCACTCGCTTCGCCCAGCTCTACGGTCAAGGCATCTCGGTAACTGCAGTACAGATGGCTGGCGCTTATCAAGCGCTCGCCAATGATGGAGTTCGTCTACCGCTTCGCCTCTACGACGGATGCACCACGAGCCTCGGTGAGTTCATCGAGGCACCCGTTGCGGAACCTATCCAGGTCGTCTCAGCCTCGGCTGCTCGCCAGACGGTGAATATTCTTGAGACCGTGGTTACCCAGAGTGCCCTGCGCCCCGTCCTGGAAATCCCCGGCTATCGGGTTGCAGCCAAGACCGGAACCGCCGAAATCGCCAGCGCAAGCGGCTATGGTTCCGAGCGTGTCATATCCCTGGCTGGTATGGCACCGGCAGAGAATCCCGAATACGTGGTTCTGGTCTCCTTCTACAAGCCCCAGACGTCGAAGGTCTCCTCTGCTGCGGCGCCGGCGTTCACAGATCTGATGTCTCATGTCTTGAAGCACTACCGCGTCGCGCCCTCGAGCGAACCAGCTGTCGTGCCCCCGCTAACCTGGTAGGGACACCCGGCCGGTCGGTGACAAGAGAGAGGGCGATGATGGCTGAGATTCCTCGTCCGCAGCGACCCACGCCACTCTCGACACGTCAGTTAGCCAGCACGGTGAAGGCTCTCCACTCGGGCCCCGATGTCCTGGTAACGGGTGTTGCCCTCCACACGGGTCTCGTTCAGCCCGGGGATCTCTTCGCGGCACTTCCGGGTGCCAACCGCCACGGAATCGAATTTTGGCCAGAGGCAGCGGCCGCCGGGGCCACCGCGGTTCTTACTGACACTGCTGGCGCCAGCCTGCTGCCGGAGATGACACCGACACTGGTGCTCGAGGACCCCAGGGGCCACTTAGGAGCAATCGCTGCGGAGATTTATGGCACCGACGATGTCGGCTCTATGGCGATCGCTGCAGTGACCGGGACCAACGGGAAAACCTCCACGGCGTTTCTCTTGGACGCGCTCATGAGGGGCCTTGGCTGGACGACGGCGCTATCCACTACTGCTGAGCGCGTTGTGGCGGGCGTTCCCTACACGAGCACCCTGACGACCCCTGAGGCCCCGGACATTCACGCCATGTTGGCACTGGCCAAAGAACAAGGCGTCAGTGGGCTTGCCATTGAGGTCAGTGCGCAGGCTCTGGAAAAAAACCGTCTCGATCGTGTGATGGTCGATGTTGCCGGGTTTACCAATTTGAGCCACGACCATTTTGAAGACTTCGGCAATATGGACCGTTACCTGGCGGCCAAGGCCGCCCTGTTTACACCGGAGCGCTCTCACAAGGCCGTCATCTGTGTGGATACATCCTGGGGGCTGGCCCTCGCCCGCCAGACCACAATCCCGTTCTGGACACTCGGCCGGGCCGGGTCGGAGGGCGTGGAGGAGGTACCGCATTGGCGCTACGCGATTACCGGAATCTCGGGTGACACCACCATGTTCTCGGTGAGCGGGCCCGAGGCTTGGGCCATCGAATTCTCGGCCCCCATCATGGGAGAACACATGGTCTCCAACGCGGCTCTCGCCGCGGTGATGCTCATTCTTCAGGGGGTGCCACCCGCCGACATGGCCACGGCAATGGGCCCTGGCACAGCGGGTATTCCCGTGTTCGTTCCGGGTCGGGTTGAGCGAGTGTCGGGACCGACTGGCCCTCAAGTGTTTGTTGATGCAGGTCGTAGTGAAGACGCATACCGGGCCACGCTGGAAACTCTTCGCTCACGCACGACGGGGAAGCTGGTCATGGTGTGTGGCACCTCAGGAAATAGAGATGCCACTAAGCGGCCTCTCATGGGTGCGACTGCAGCACGACTTGCCGATGTGGTTATCGTCACTGATGACGACCCTCGGCGCGAAGATCCGGCTGTGATTCGTGCCGGACTGCTCGAGGGTGTGCGCTCGGTTGAGGGCTCCGTGTGGTTCGAGATTCCTGATCCGAGTGAGGCAATTCGACACGCTGTTTCTCTGGTGGGGGAGGGCGATAGCGTTCTCTGGAGCGGTCCAGGATCCCAGAACTACCGGGATATTTCGGGCCGGAAGGTTCCCTATTCAGCTCGGGATGAAGCGCGGGCTGCCCTCCGAGAAGCGGGCTATGCCCCGGAACAACCGCATGACTGAGGTCACCCTTGACGAGCCGTGGATTGACTGGGGTCGATCTGGGGGAGTACTCGTCGCAGGAGAGCAGAGGCTGGCCTGGGAAGTCCCCACCATGTCACGTCGGCTCCTGGAGCGCGCGCTTGAATCAGTGAGCGCTCGCGTTGGCGCGGGGGTAAGCCTTGGCGAGGCTGTCGCGGGAGTGGTGCGCGCTGCGGAGCCTCACATACTCGATGTTCATCGAGTGGGGGAGGGCGTGCTTGTCATTGATGACACCGGCACCCTCGGAGTCAGCGATGCGGCCACATCACTCAAAACCGTGACGGGTCTCGCTGCGAGAGAACGACGCGTGGTTGTCGCCGCGGGAGCGCTAGATTTCGACGGAGAGTCCGACTATGACAACCTCGGGGCATTTGGGGCGTTGATGGTGCGACTCAACGTGGACCAGGTTTTTGCTGTTGGCCCCGAAGCCAGAGCGCTGTTTCTCTCCGTCGGACGGGAGGGGTCCTGGGATGGAGAGTCGCAGCACTGCGAGAGTGTTGAAGACGCGTACGATGACATCCGTGCGTTTGTCCGGCCGGAGGATGTGGTGCTCGTGATGGGTTCGACGGGGCAGTCGCTGCTTCCCCTCGCTCTGCGGCTCGTGGAGGATCTCTCGTGAGGATTCTTTTGCTCGGCAGCGCTATCGCGCTCTTCTTTTCGCTATTCCTCACGCCGCTCTTCATTAGGCTCTTTGGGAAACTGGGGTGGGGACAGTTCATCCGCCAGGATGGCCCCAAAACCCACTTCGTGAAGCGTGGCACACCCACTATGGGTGGCATTGTTATTTTGCTCGCCGTGGTCGCGGGGTATTTCGGGGCGCACCTTATCGAGGGCGCACCGGTAACTCAGTCAGCGGTCCTCGTCATTGGGTTGATGGTCACCCTAGGAATTGTCGGCTTCTTGGACGATTTTTCTAAAGTCCGCCGCCAGCAGTCTTTGGGGCTCAGTCCGCGAGCCAAGGTCGTCGGGCAAATCTTGGCTTCGGTCACGTTTGCGGTGCTGGCCGTGTCCTTTCCCGATAACGACAACCAGACACCGGCGGCACTGGGTATCTCCGTGATCCGCAACGCCGATCTTGTTTCCTTTGTCGGTCTCGGTCAGATAGGCGCAATTATTGCTTTTGCCGTGTGGGCGAGCCTGATAATTGTGGGGACGTCAAACGCGGTCAATCTCACTGATGGCCTGGACGGGCTTGCCAGTGGGTCAACCATCCTGGTTTTCGTCGCCTACGTCATGATCACGTTCTGGCAGTTCAACCAATCGTGTTTCCGCGGTGTGGTCGATGAAGAGAACGTTTACAAGTGTTATGAGGTGCGCGATTCACTGGAGTTGACCTCTGTCGCGGCGATCATTTCAGCGAGCCTCATTGGTTTCCTCTGGTGGAATACCTCGCCAGCAAAAATCTTCATGGGCGACACCGGGTCGTTGAGTCTTGGTGGCGGTGTGGCAGCCCTGGCTCTGTTCTCCCGAACCGAAGTCCTGCTGCCCATTGTCGGTGGCTTGTTCGTCATTTTGACGGGCTCCGTCATTATTCAACGCCTGTATTTCAAGGCAACCGGCGGAAAACGGGTCTTTTACTCTTCCCCTCTGCACCACCACTACGAAATCAAAGGCTGGGCTGAGGTCACCATTGTCGTCAGGTTCTGGCTCATCGCTGGCCTGTTTGCCGCTGCGGGTGCAGGAGTGTTCTACTTGGAGTGGCTCAGCCGCTGATGGCCTCTTTGCTGGACTCGCTGACTAGTTGGCATAGTGATTGGTCTGGCGTGAGGGTCGTAGTCGTTGGCCTCGACGCCACCGGCTTTGCCGTTGTTGACACGCTGGTCGAGCTGGGCGCAGAAGTTCTGGCTGTTGCACCGGATGCCAAGAGCGATGTCGTGCGGATTTGCGAAGTCATCGGCGCCGGAGTCCACGTCTCTGGCGATGTCCTCTCGAGGGTGCAGGCAGCGCTTGGTCACACTGCGGATCTCGCCATAGTCTCTCCTGATGTTTCCAGTGACGACCCCGTTGCGGGCGCGCTTCTGGGAGGGGGGGTTCCAGTCTGGTCGGATGTGGATTTCGCGTGGAGAGTCCGAGACAAGAACGACGTCGTAGCGCAGTGGATACTGGTCGTCGGGGAGACCGACGGGCCGCGTATTGCTGATCTAGCAGCCCGGATACTGGTGGCTGATGGTCGTAGTGCCCGGCACGTCGGGCTGGAGAGCGCCCCACTACTGGATGCACTTCGTGACCCTGAGCCCTACACAACACTCATTATTGTGGCGGGGTCGACGGGCGTCGGCTGGTGGCAGCGCTATCCCGAGGCGCTGCGCAGACCCGCGCTCACGGTGTCCCTGGGAGATGCCGGCGTGACTCCCAGCGGAGCGCGGTTTGATGCGACGACCACGGCATGTGTCTATCGCCGCAGCGTCGGACCCACTGAGGAGATGGTGAAGGACGCGGATGTACTCGAGGGTGCCCGGGCAATTGGGATTGGACTGGACTCACCGGGAATGAGCGATCTAGGCCTCGTGGAGGGTATTCTCTGCGACCGGGCCTTCCTTGAGGATCGGGCGCACCAGGCCCTCGAGATTTCGACTACCGAGGAGCTCGAGGAGGCCGGGTGGGTGATACCCGATGACCTGCCCACCATCCTGGCGGCCGTGGCTATTGCGCGTTCCTATGACGTCTCGCCTGCGCTGATAGCGGGAGTGGTGACCCTTCCCTAGGCTGCTGGGGCAGCTGGGGGCATGCCGGCGCGCCCTATCGGGTCTATCCGCCCCATAGGTTCACACTTGTGGATGGAGGGTTCACCCGCCCTAGATGGTGCACTTTGAACGTGAGGAAGGTGGCGATGTGACGACAGTCGTGCGTCGACCTTCTAGTTCTCCGGCTGACAAGCCACGCGTGGTCGTCAGTGTGAGGCGTCTCTTTCGCGCGGAATCGGGCGAGTATGTGGTGATGGTGGCGACTGTCTTGTTCTTGGTTGCTTTTGGTTTGGTCATGGTGCTCTCGTCATCGTTTGTTGGTTCGGCTCTCGGCAACGACGGCAACTTTTTTGCCACTTTCTTGAGGCAGGCATTCTGGGCGGTGTTGGGCGTTCCGCTCATGCTCATCGTGTCTCGACTGAGGCCCATCCAAATCAAGCGAGCTACCCCGGCGGTGTTTTTGGGCGCTTTGGTGTTTCAGGCGCTAGTCTTCAGCGCCCTGGGAATCACCGCTGGAGGTAACCGAAATTGGATCAACATCGCCGGATTTAGTGGTCAGCCCTCAGAGATTTTGAAGGTTGCGCTGATCGCATGGATGGCGGCAATCCTGTCGAATCGCCTTCATCGTCTCCACGACTACCGAGTTCTTCTCAGTCCCCTGGCTGTGGGAGTCGGAGTGGCGCTCGCATTGGTGATTGCCGGCCGTGACCTGGGAACTGTGGGCATCATGACGATGATTGCCCTGGGAGTTTCATTTTTAGCCGGAGTCCGCCTGTCTCACCTGGCGGCGGTGATGGGCGCCTTGGGGGCCTTTCTGGGGATCGCTGCGGTCTTGAGTCCCTCGCGTGTGGCGCGCATCATGACATGGTTCTCCGGGTGCACCGAGGCGGACTATCTCACAACGTGTTGGCAGTCCGTTCACTCGACTTATGCCCTGGGCTCTGGTGGCTTACTCGGGGTAGGACTTGGCAACTCTCGCGCCAAATGGTCATGGTTGCCAGCAGCCGAGACCGACTTCATTTTTGCCATTGTTGGCGAGGAGCTTGGCCTTGCGGGGACCACACTGGTGATTGTCGCCTTCGTTGTCCTCGCCATCGCGATGACGCGCATGGTTCGAGCACAGCAAGACCCCTTCGCGAGAATTGTCACGGGGGGTGTCATGGTGTGGCTGATTGGTCAGGCGCTGGTCAACATTGCGGTGGTGCTCGAGCTTTTGCCTGTTCTTGGCGTTCCGCTGCCGTTCATGTCAGTGGGCGGTTCTGCGCTGCTCTCGTCGTTGATCGCTATTGGGTTGGTGATGGCTCTCAACCGCACCGGCTCCGAGTCAGTGAGCGACTACCGGGAACGACGAAGGACCGGCACTCGATGACCCGAGTTCTTTTGGCGGGCGGAGGCACCGCCGGCCACGTGAACCCCATGCTTGCGGTGGCGAATGAGGTTGTGCGCCAGGGTCTTTGTCACCCCTCCGAAATCATGGTGGTTGGCACCCGAGGGGGCCTTGAGTCCCGCCTGGTTCCGGCGGCCGGGTTCGCGCTGGCGACCACCCAACGGCTTCCCATGCCGAGAAAACTGAGCCTTGGTGCGCTGGTGTTCTGGCCTCGTTTCGCCATCGCGGTGGGCAAAGTTGTCTGGTTGATTATGCGCCACAGGGCCGAGCTGGTTGCAGGATTTGGCGGTTATGCCTCGGCGCCCAGCTATGTTGCTTCCTGGCTCACCAGGACTCCGCTCGTGATCCACGAAGCCAATGCGGTTCCGGGTTTCGCGAACAGGCTCGGTTCGCGACTCACGCGGTTTGTGGTGACCACGTTCAGCCAGACCCAGTTGCCCCACGCCAGAGTCTTGGGCATGCCCATGGCGAGGACCATTACCCATCCTTCGTCTTCCCCCAATGCCTCCCGGGCGCGGAGCGCATTTGGGCTGAAGCCAGGGAAAAAGACACTACTGGTCACCGGCGGCTCTCAGGGCGCCCGGTCGCTGAACGCGACCCTGGCCGCTGTGGTGGAGGACATACTGGCTCTGGATTGGCAGATACTGCATATCGTGGGGAGTAAGAATCCGCTGCCGCCGTCTTCTCCTGGGTATGTCGCTCTGGCCTATTGCGACCGAATGGATTTGGCTTTCGCATCCGCCAGCGCAGTGATTTCGCGCGCTGGTGCGGCGACTGTGGCGGAGATTCAAATAGTCGGTATACCCGCAGTTTTTGTTCCATATCCGGTGGGCAACGGGGAACAAGAAGAAAACGCCGTAGACAGCCTTGCTGCTGGGGCGGCTCTTCTGTTGCCAGATCGGGAGTTCACGCCGGAGCGTTTCCGAGACGTGGTGCTCCCGTTGCTCGCTGATGAAACGGCACTGGCGAGCATGAGGGCCAACGCGATTGGCCTCGGGCGGCCCGAGGCCGCCGAGGCATTTGTTGAGTTCATGATGGAGGCGCTGTCATCACGGCGGAGCAAGGGTTCGGGCGCGTGAAACCACTACCCGGTGGTCCACTTCCCGGAAGTATTTCCCGGGCGCATTTCATTGGAATTGCTGGTTCAGGCATGAGCGGCATTGCGCGTGTCATGGCGCAGCAGGGAGTGATGGTCAGCGGCTCTGACCGCTCGGACTCGGAAATCGTTGACTCGCTGCGCGATGCGGGCATAACCGTGTTCATTGGTCACGATGCGAGCCACCTGGGCGATGCCGACACGGTTGTTGCCTCAAGTGCTGTCAGGGACGAAAATCCTGAACTGGTGGAAGCCTATTCCCGAGGTCTCTCTGTGATTCATCGCTCTACTGCGTTGCGCTGGGTCATGCGGGGCAAAACAGTCCTGGCAGTCGCGGGTTCTCACGGAAAGACAACCTCCACTGCAATGCTCGCCAGCGCGCTCCATCGAGCTGGGATTGATGCGGGCTTCGTCAATGGCGGTGTGGTGAGCCAGTGGGGCGTCTCATCGCGCACCGGCTCGGCCGAACTCTTTGCGATTGAGGCTGACGAGTCAGACCGTTCGTTCCTGACGTATCAGCCGTCCACGGTGCTGGTGACGAATGTCGCTCCGGACCATCTCGATTTCTACGGCGGGATGGACGCCATCTATGACGCCTTTGAAGCATTTGCCAGAACGGCTACCCACGGTGTTGTGCTCTGTGCTGATGACGAGGGCACGAGAGAACTGGCCTCCAGGCTCTCCGATGCTTCTGGGGTGAGAACCTACGGGGTGTCCCCGGATGCTGACTTTCGGATTTTGAGTATCGAGCCTGCGCCGTTTGCTCGCGCGCAGATCACCTATGCCGGTGAGGAGGCCGAGATTGTTCTCGCGGTTCCTGGTCGGCTCAATGGTCTGAACGCTGTTGGGGTGGCTGGGGTTCTCGTTGATGCCGGGCTCACGCTCAAGGAGGCCGCCCACGCGGTAAGCGGGTTCAGCGGAGCTGATCGTCGATTCCAGTTCCACGGTGAGCGTGGTGGTGTCCGATTCTTCGATGACCATGCTCATCACCCCACCGAGGTTGCTGCCGCGCTCGAGACAGCTCGCGCCGTCGTTGGGAGTGGTCGTGTCATTACGATGTTTCAACCTCATCTTTTTTCTAGGACCCAGTACATGTCAGCAGAGTTGGCTAGCGCATTTGCCGCTGGTAGCGACCACACGATATTTCTTGACATCTTTGGGTCGAGAGAAGACCCCATCGAGGGAGTGAGCACCCACTTGATTCTCGAGAAGCTTCCGGCCGGGTATTCCCATGACTACGAGCCCGATTGGGCGCGTGCCTGCGAACGCGCCGTCGCCCTGGCCAAACCTGGTGACATTATCCTGACCATGTCCACGGGTGATCTGTATCAAATCGTTCCGCAGCTGTTGGCGACGAAGCAGGCTTCCGACGAAGGCGCTCATGCAGCGCCCTGAAGGTTTTTCTGCCACGAAGACGCCCCGGACACGACCACGCGGCAGGCCACAACGAGGCGGTTCAGCGCAAGGTGCCGTGCGAGAGGCGACACAGCGCCGACGGAGGGCCGAGAAAGCCGAGTTTACGGGTCTGACCGCCGCAACTAGGCGCCGAAGGGGAGTGTGGGCGCTGTCACTGGGCAGTATTGCCGTTGTGGTCTTGGCCACGGTGGTTTTGGTTCTCTCCCCAGTTCTTGCGTTGCGCGACGTTCAGGTGGAGGGGTCACACACCGTCCCGGAAACAGACATCCAACAGGCGCTTTCTGGCCTCTACGGCGAGCCACTTGCGCGCATCAGCAACGACCGCGTTGCTGATGCCCTGAGCTCCATCCGCGTAATCCAAGCTTTTGAGACCCGGATTGAACCTCCGGGGACGCTGGTGATTATTCTCAATGAACGCCGGCCTCTAGGCGCGGTATCGCGAGGCGGTGCCTTCGTGGTGGTGGACGCTGCGGCAGTGGAACTCTGGTCCGAGCCTGACGCGCCCGCGGGGCTGCCGGTCATCCTGGTCGAGGCTGACCCCACATCACCAAGCTTCGACGCTGTGTCCAGGGTGTTGCTCGCTCTTCCTCCGGAGATTTCCCGCAGTATCGAAGGCGTGACAGCGTCAACACTTGATGATGTGCGGTTCACCATGAGGGAGAGTTCCCACGAAGTCATCTGGGGGAGCGCGGAACGCTCCCGAGAAAAAGCCCGGGTTTTGGGTCCTGCCTTAGTGGCAGCCGGTGCCGGCCGACCCAAGATCATCGATGTGACAACGCCGGACAGTGTGGTCGTTCGCCAGCAGGACTGAGTTTTCTTTTGTTTATGTGGGTTCTGCGACACGCCCAGAGCCTCCGAGGCCTGCGCGCCATTGCGCTTTAGCGTCATGTCACGGGAAAAGTGAATAAAACTCTAATCTTAAAGTAGAGGTTGAGAGTTTAATGAAAGGGAGTACCGGTGTCCGGTCAACACAATTATCTCGCAGTCATCAAAGTGGTGGGTGTCGGAGGTGGCGGTGTGAACGCAGTCAACCGCATGATTGACCGAGGGTTGCGCGGTGTCGAATTCATCGCCATCAATACTGACGCTCAGGCACTTCTTCTGAGCGATGCCGATGTGAAGCTCGATGTCGGGCGTGAACTCACCCGAGGTCTTGGCGCGGGCGCCGACCCCGAGGTCGGCCGTCGAGCCGCTGAGGATCACCACGAGGAGATTGAGCAGGCTTTGGCTGGTGCCGATATGGTTTTCGTCACAGCGGGAGAGGGTGGTGGCACAGGGACCGGTGGTGCACCTGTTGTTGCCCGCATCGCGAAGTCAATTGGTGCCGTCACTGTAGGAATCGTGACGAAGCCTTTTGGCTTCGAAGGCAAGCGGAGGATGGCGCAAGCCGACGCTGGCGTTGAAGCGCTGAGGGAACAGGTTGACACGCTCATCGTGGTGCCCAATGACCGACTCCTGGAGATTTCGGACAGAACCATAAGCATGCTTGAAGCCTTTGAGACGGCTGACCACGTTCTGTTGGCAGGTGTCCAAGGAATCACTGACCTGATTATGACTCCAGGTCTCATTAACCTCGACTTTGCCGACGTCAAGTCGGTAATGCAAGATGCCGGCACCGCCCTGATGGGTATTGGTTCCGCGCGGGGGGCGGACCGCGCAATCAAGGCAGCCGAGTTAGCTGTGGCGTCTCCACTGCTGGAGCTCAGCATCGAAGGGGCCCAAGGTGTGCTGCTCTCAGTTCAAGGCGGGTCTACCCTGGGGCTCTACGAAATACACGATGCTGCCAAACTCGTCGCTGAGGCTGTCCATCCCGATGCCAACATTCTCTTTGGAGCGGTCATTGACGACTCCCTGGGCGATGAGGTCCGCGTGACTGTGATTGCCGCAGGGTTCGCTGATTCTCCCGAGCGGCGAGGAGCCCCTGTATCCTCTGGAAGTAGCGCCCCTGAGGTGAAAGATCCCACAGTCGCAGGTGACAAGCCTGAAGAATCCTGGTTGCTCCCCAGCGGGAACGAGCAGGTATCGCCAGAGGCGCCACTCTTCGCTACCGATGCCGATGAGTATGCCGAGCTCGATGTGCCCGACTTCTTGAGATAGTGCCATCCCGTGGGTGACACCCTTGAAGCCCGGGTTCTTGACGTTCAGGATCGCATTGCCTCGGCCGCGCGAGCAGATGGTCGTCAGGCATCCGAGATTACGACCATCGTGGTGACGAAGTTTCATCCTGCCGAGCTTGTCCGTGATCTTTATTCCCTGGGTATTCGCCATATGGGGGAGAACCGCCACCAAGAGGCTGTGGCAAAACATGACGAACTGGCGGAGCTTGATCTCACCTGGCACTTCATTGGACAGCTTCAGTCGAATAAAGCGCGCGCGGTCGCCGACTACGCCCGGGTGATCCATTCAGTGGACAGGCCATCCCTCGTCCAGGCTCTTGCTAAACAGGAGCGCGTGGTCGACATCTTTCTAGAAATCAACCTCACCGACGTCCCGGGGCGCGGCGGAGTTATGCCCGCAGACCTGGAGTCGCTGTGCGAGCTGGCCCTGCAGTCCCCGGCTTTGAATCTCCGGGGTGTCATGGCCGTCGCTCCTGTGGACGAGGAGCCGTCCCGGGCCTTTGACCGAGTGCTCAACTACGCTGCGCGCGTGCGCGCTATGGCGCCGCAGGCACAGGACTTGTCGATTGGCATGTCGGGGGACTTCGAGGCGGCGATTGCGGCCGGCGCGACACACCTGCGCATTGGCACTGCAATAACGGGGAAAAGGCCCGCTGGCACCTAGCCTTAAAGCGTACTCACCGTGAAAAGAGGCACACATGTCGAATCCATTGCGCAAGACGCTTGAGTTTCTCGGGCTTGCGGAGGAATCCTACGATGATGCCCCTCAGCGCCCCGTTGCTCAGCAGCTCACACAACCAGCCGCTCAGCGTGCCACGGTGACCCCGTTACGTCGTGGCAATAAATCACAAGGGATGAGTGACGTGAACGAGATTCTGACTGTGCACCCCAAGAAGTATGACGACGCACGCGTAATCGCAGAGACGTTTCGCGAGGGTGTTCCCGTGATTATTAATCTCACGCAGATGAGCGAGTCGGAGGCCCGTCGGCTTGTTGACTTTGCTAGTGGTTTGTCGCATGGACTGTACGGTCATATCGAGCGAGTGACAGCGAACGTCTTCTTGCTCTCTCCTTCGCACGTTCTGGTGAGCGGCGATGGGGATGGTTTCGAATCCGAAGTTGACGCTTCGCTGCTCGATTAGGCTCGGACAACTGTCGGTTGGTTCCGAGATAATGACTGCATCATGATTTCTTTTTTCGCCACCCTTGTTTATGTTGGTCTGTACGTGTTCTTCATCGCCCTCTGGATGAGATTCATTTTTGATTGGGTGAGGGTTCTCTCAAAGAACTTCGCGCCGAAGGGGCCGTTGCTTGTTGTTGCCGAGGCCTCCTACAGCGTCACCGACAAACCACTAGCTGCGGTCCGTCGCTTCGTGCCCACTATTCGCTTTGGCGGCGCAGCCATCGATCTAGGTTGGAGCGTTGTCATGATTGCCACGCTCTTTGCGCTGTCGATTGTTGACGGCTTCCGGGGGTAGATAACGGGATTCTTTTTGCCTAGCGCTAGGCTAGAGGATGCCGAAGATGAACCCGCACGACAACCTCCGTTTCGTGCTGGGACCACACGACAGTAACGAGGTATGTTTCCATGGCACTGACTCCAGAAGACATTGTCAACAAGCGTTTTCAGTCCACGAAGTTCCGTGAGGGCTACGACCAGGACGAAGTCGACGATTTCCTCGACGAGGTTGTCGTCGAAATGCGTCGTCTCACCTCGGAAAATGAAGGGCTTGCAAAAAAAATCACTGCCAGCGATGCCCGCATCGCAGAATTGCAGCGAAGTGGTGGATCCAGCAGTTCTGTGGGAATTGCGCTCCCTGCGGGTGGCGCCGATGGTGACGACACCAACAATCTCCTTCAGCTCGCCCGCCGCCTGCACGAGGAACACGTGCGCGAAGGTATTCTGAAGAGAGACGAACTAATCGCGGAAGGTCACGCTCAGGCTGCTCGCATTGTTGCGGAGGCGGAGGTTGAGCACCGTGGCCACGTCGCCCATCTTGAAACCCAGCGCGCGGCAATTCAGGCTTCTGTGGACCAGTTACGCAACTTTGAGCGCGAGTATCGTGAGAGCTTAACGTCCTTTATCAACAACCAGCTGCGTTCTTTGGAGTCGACCTCGGCCCCAGCTGCACCCCCTCCGGCGTGATCCCCCGAGCACGGCTAGATTGCGCAGAGTGCGCACTCTCTGCTGCAGGCTTGGCCCGTGGCTGAAACCCGATCCATGGAGGTTCCCTCGGGCCTAGGTGGTGAACGTCTGGACGTTGTCTTGTCCCGGTTGTTTGGGTTTTCTCGAGCTTTTGCCCAAGAGGTCATCGAAGGTGGGGGCGCGCTCGTGGCAGGCAAGCCAGGGGTCAAGAGCGATCGGGTCTCCCCTGGGGACTACCTGGACATTACTTTTGAGCCCCGAGAGCCTCCCCGCATAGAGCCCGTGATAGTCGATTCAATGACAATTGTCTATGACGACGACGACGTTGTTGTTGTCGATAAGCCACCTGGACTCGCTGCGCATCCGGCACCCAGCTGGGATGGACCCAGTGTTCTCGGTGCTCTCGCAGGCGCTGGGTATCGCATCTCGACCTCGGGGCCACCGGAGCGGCAGGGCATCGTACACCGACTAGATGTCGGCACCTCAGGCCTGATGGCAGTGGCGAAGAGTGAAGTGGCCTACAGCGTGCTCAAGCGAGCATTCAAGGCTCGCGAAGTGGAGAAGATTTACCATGCCCTTGTTCAGGGCCACCCGGACCCCAGTACCGGCACGATTGACGCTCCTATTGGCCGGCACCCAAGCTCGTCCTGGAGATTCGCGGTTGTCGCTGGTGGGCGCGATTCCATTACTCATTACGAAACGCTGGAAGCGTTCCCCGCCGCTTCGCTGATGAGCGTCAGCTTGGAGACGGGGCGCACCCACCAGATACGCGTGCACATGGCAGCGCACCGTCACCCTATTGTGGGCGACACGCTCTACGGCGCTGACCCCGTGCTCGCGGAGCGACTTGGCCTCGAGCGCCAGTGGCTCCACGCCATGGAATTATCGTTTGTTCATCCGGTGAGCCACAAGCAGATTATCGTGCGCAGCACGTACCCTGATGACCTGCAAGGGGCGCTCGATCGGCTGCGAGGCTAACGCGCCGGGACTGCCGTCGAGGGCCGGCCCCAGCGCGGTTTACGCTAGAGATTCAAGGGCTACGAGGAGGTGTTGGTGAGTTCCGCTGGTGACTCTTTTGCGCATCTTCACGTTCACACTGAGTACTCGATGCTCGATGGCGCTGCAAAGATTTCGGCCCTCATCGCAGAAGTTGCCCGCCTAGAAATGCCGGGCGTCGCCATCACTGACCACGGGGTCATGTTTGGCGCTTACGAGTTTTGGCGCCAAGCCACAGCATCAGGGGTCAACCCCATTATTGGCATCGAGGCATATCTCACCCCTGGCACGCATCGCGGCGACAAAACCCGAGTTCAGTGGGGCGGCGGCGGGGAAGACGACGTCTCGGGGGCTGGCAGTTACACCCACATCACCTTGCTTTCGGAGACTACGCAAGGAATGCACAACCTTTTCCGGATGTCGTCCCTAGCGTCTCTCGAGGGGCATTACTTCAAACCCCGCATGGACCGAGATCTCCTCCAGCGCTACAGCGCTGGAGTGATTGCGACCACGGGCTGTCCCAGTGGTGAAGTTCAGACCAGGCTACGCCTTGGCCAATACGACGACGCGGTGCGGGCAGCAGCCGAGTTCCGTGACATTTTCGGAGCGGATAACTACTTCGTCGAGATCATGGACCACGGGCTTGGCCTCGAGAAGCGGGTCATTGGGGATTTGCTGAAGCTGGCCAAAGACCTGGGACTGCCCTTGGTGGCCACCAATGATCTGCACTACACAACTGCCGCTGATGCTGACGCTCACGCCGCACTGCTGTGCGTGCAGTCCGGTTCGACCCTGGATGATCCCAAGCGCTTCAAATTTGATTCTGACGAGTTCTATCTCAAAACACCCGCGCAGATGCGCCAACTCTTCGCAGAGTTCCCCGAGGCCAGCGACAACACGTTGCTGATCGCCCAGCGGGCATCGGTGAGTTTTGATGAGAGCGCCAACTACATGCCCCGCTTCCCCGTGCCAGAGGGCGAGACGGAGGCAAGTTTCTTTGAGAAAGAAGTGCACCGTGGTCTTGCTGTCCGATATCCCCACGGTATTCCTGAGCGGGTCACAGCACAGGCTGATTACGAAATCGGTGTGATTATCCAAATGGGGTTTGCCAGCTACTTCCTGGTGGTGGCTGATTTTATTAACTGGGCCAAAAACCACGGCATTCGAGTGGGCCCCGGCCGCGGGTCGGGCGCCGGATCGATGGCGGCTTTTGCCATGCGCATTACGGAGCTTGACCCGCTCGAACACGGTCTCATTTTTGAGCGATTCTTGAATCCCGAGCGTGTTTCGATGCCCGACTTTGACGTTGACTTCGACGAGCGTCGCCGCGGTGAGGTGATTCGCTATGTGACCGAGAAATACGGCGATGAGCGGGTTGCCCAAATCGTGACTTTTGGCACCATCAAGGCTAAGCAGGCCCTCAAGGATGCTGCACGCGTTTTGGGTTACCCCTACGGAATGGGTGAGAAGCTCACCAAACTAATGCCCCCTGGCGTCATGGGCAAGGAGATGGTTCTCGCCGGCATCACGGACAAGACCCACGAGCGTTACAAGGAAGCGGCGGACTTCCGGGCTTTTCTAGATAGTGATCGGGACGCACAGATTGTTTTTGATCGGGCCCAGGGTCTAGAAAACCTCAAACGACAGTGGGGTGTTCACGCCGCCGGTGTGATTATGTCGAGTGAGCCACTGATCGACATTGTTCCCATAATGAAGCGCGAGCAAGACGGCCAAATCGTCACCCAGTTTGATTTCCCCGCGGCTGAGGCCCTAGGGCTCGTGAAAATGGACTTCCTGTCGCTTCGGAACCTCACCATCATTGATGACGCGTTGGACAATATTGAAGCCAACAGAGGCGAGCGACCCGTCCTGGAGGATCTCACCCTCGATGACCCTGAGGCATACAGGCTGTTGGCCAGGGGCGACACGCTCGGGGTATTCCAGCTTGATGGTGGACCAATGCGCAGCCTCCTGCGGTTGCTGAAGCCCGACACCTTTGAGGACATCTCGGCGGTATTGGCGCTGTATCGTCCAGGGCCCATGGGCGCAGACTCACACACCAACTACGCTCTGCGGAAGAACGGAGCTCAGCGGATCACTCCGCTCCACCCGGAGTTAGCTGAAGCTCTCGAGCAGATCCTGGGGACCACCTATGGCCTGATTGTGTATCAAGAGCAGGTGATGGAGATCGCCCAGAAGCTAGCTGGATACACGCTCGCTCAAGCCGACCTGCTCAGGCGCGCGATGGGTAAGAAGAAGAAGGAAGAACTCGACGTTCAGTTTGAGGCGTTCCGGGCTGGAATGAACGGCAACGGTTTTTCTGATGACGCGGTGAGTACCCTGTGGGAAGTGTTGGTTCCCTTCTCCGACTATGCCTTCAATAAGGCACACTCGGCCGCCTACGGGATGATTTCCTACTGGACCGCCTTCCTCAAGGCCCACTACCCAGCGGAATACATGGCGGCACTGCTGACGAGTGTCAGCGATCAAAAGGACAAATCTGCCATCTATCTCAATGAGTGCCGGCGCATGGGCATTAATGTCCTGCCACCAGATGTGAATGAGTCGTTTGCAACATTTGCGGCTGTGGGGGAGGACATCAGGTTTGGCCTTGCCGCTATTCGCAATGTTGGCGTTGGTGTCGTGGACGCGATTCGGACCGCACGGGAGTCACAGGGTGCATTTGTGGGTTTCCATGATTTTGTCAAAAAGGTTCCCTCGACAGTGCTCAATAAGCGCACCGTCGAATCCCTTGTAAAAGCTGGCGCCTTTGACCAGCTTGGCGACACCAGGCGAGCCCTGTTTGAGGTCCACGAGTCCGTTGTCGAGGGGGCGATTCGTAGCAAGAAGGCCGAAGAGCACGGCGATGTCGGTTTTGACTTCGACAGCCTTCTTGACGACGCCGGCGAACCGAGCACGCAGCGGGTGCCTGAGCGCCCTGAGTGGCCCAGGAAGGAGCTCCTCGGCTTAGAGCGCGAAATGCTGGGGCTCTATGTCTCTGATCACCCACTGGCAGGGCTGGAAATCCCCTTGGCTCGGGAAGCTGACCTCTCCATCGCGGAGCTCTTATCTTCCGATAAAGACGATGGTGAAGTACTCACCATCTCTGGCCTGATCACCGGCGTGAATCATCGAGTTGCCCGGTCCAACGGCAACCCCTACGCGCAAGTCACCATCGAAGATTTCGGCGGTGAAATCTCCGTCATGTTTCTGGGAAAGACCTATCAGAACTACCAGTCAGAACTGGTGAGCGATAGCGTGGTGGCGTTGCGCGGCCGAGTTTCCAAGCGCGACGAGGGTATTGGCTTGCACGCGGTGGAGTTGATTCCACTCTCGATTAGCGTGGATTCTCCCGACGAGCCACTCACGCTGACGGTTGCGGAGAAGTTCGCCACCGTGTCGGTGTTGACAGCGCTGGATCAGGCTCTTGAGCGCCATGCGGGCCAGGCGGTCGTGAGGCTCCGCCTGGTCAACTCCGGGGTCGCACGCGTCTTTGAGCTGCCACGCAAGGTCACCGTGAGCCTGGACCTCATTGGCGAGGTCAAAAGCTTGCTGGGCTCTGCATGCCTCAGCGCCTAGACACACCCTCTAGCCCAGCGAAGTGGTCCCGCGGTAGTCCTTGCCCTGGTAGACCAGAGCGTCACCACCTGGGCCGACGTTGCCACCGAGAATGCGCACAGCGACGCTCGCGCTGAACTCGACCTCCATGGTGTCGACTATCTTGGCGTGTAGCCAGGCTGAAACCCCGGTGAGGAGTGGGAGACCGTCGGGTCCAGGAGACCAGTGGTCACCGGCAAAACGCTCGCTTGCCTCGCCCGACATTTTTTGGGCAAGGTCGAGGTTGTCGGTGCTGAGCATATGAATGATGACCGACTGGTCAACTTTCATGGATGACCAGGAACTGGCGGTCTGCGACATGTTAAACGTGGCCAATGGCGGTGCTGCTGAGAGCGAAGCCAATGAGGTGGCAGTGAAACCGGTAGGGGAGCCGTCCTTCTTGAGGGCGGTCACTACCGAGATTCCTGCGCCGTGACGACGGAAAGCTTCCAGGAAGATTTGGGAGGGAGAGAGTTCGCTGTAGTCAGTCATTTCACCTAGCTTAACGCCAGAGCGGCAGGGTGTATTCCCGAACCCTCCGACTACGATGTAATCGCCATGATTCGCATATCTGATCTTCGCGGGATGAGTATCACCCCCGAGAGCGCACCGGGGTTTGTGCCGCGGGTTGTTATCGAAGGCGAAGACCTTGTTGCCGTGGTCACTGCGCTCATGGCGGAGGTCACCAGCGGCGGTGTCACGGCACTGGAGAGCCAAGCGCAACGTTTTGACCAGGTCAGCGGGCACTCGATAGTGGTCAGCCAGGACTACCTATCCCAGAGCCTGCGCGAGCTCGACAGGGGGCTTCGCGAGGCCATGGATGAGGCCATTCGACGTGTTAGGGCTGCTTCTGAAGATAGCGTTCCTGCTTCCTCACAGACCGATTTTCACACGGGCGGAAGCGTTCGCACCAGGTGGGTTCCGGTCGCGCGGGCAGGTGTCTATGTGCCCGGTGGTAAAGCTGTCTATCCCTCGAGCGTAATTATGAATGTTGTTGCCGCCCAGGCCGCTGGCGTGCGGGAGATTGTGATGGCATCGCCAGCTCAGGCGGACTGTGGCGGTGAGATTCACCCAAGCATTGCCGCGGCAGCCGCACTACTGGGCGTGACCGAGGTCTATGCCATGGGGGGAGCGGGGGCAATTGCCGCGTTGGCTCATGGAGTTGTAGAAATTGGCTTCCGGCCGGTGTCGGTGATTACCGGACCCGGCAATCGCTATGTCGCCACGGCGAAACGACTCGTTCACGGTGTTGTCGGCATCGATTCTGAGGCTGGCCCGACGGAGATCGGCATCATCGCCGATGAGACCGCGCACCCAGAGTTTGTCGCCGCGGACCTAATTTCCCAAGCAGAGCACGATGAACTGGCATCAGCCATACTCATCACGACATCCATGGAGCTTGCCGAGCGCGTGACAAAGGCTTTGACTCGCCGGGCTCAATCAACCCACCATGCCGCTCGGGTTCAGGCCGCGCTCCAGGGCGAGCAATCCGCCATTTTTGTGGTGGATTCGATGGATCAGGCCGTGATGATGTCCAACGCGGTAGCGCCGGAACACCTTGAGGTCATGGTGGAGAACCCCGAGGATATTCTCGATGGTTTGACCGATGCAGGAGCGATTTTTCTCGGCGACTACACACCGGTTAGTGCCGGAGATTATCTCGCCGGCTCGAATCACGTATTGCCCACGGGGGGAGCGGCGCGCTTTAGCTCAGGGTTATCCCCGGCCACGTTCTTGCGGAGTCAGCAGATTATTGACTACGACAAGGGCGCCCTTAGCCACATTGCCGAGAAGATTGTCACCTTTGCGCGGGCGGAGAACCTTCCGGCCCACGGTGATGCTGTGACTGTGCGCGCTGAAGAAGGCCTCTGATTAGCCCGTTGTCTATAGGCTTAGGCCACCATGTATTGCCCTTTTTGTCGCCATCCCGATAGTCGGGTCATCGACTCGAGAACGAGTGATGATGGCCTGTCCATTCGTAGGCGTCGCCAATGTCCAGAGTGTGGCCGGCGTTTCTCGACACTCGAGACGGCGAGCTTGAGCGTCATCAAGCGCAGCGGGGTAACCGAGCCTTTCTCCCGAGAGAAGATTGCCGCCGGAGTGAAGAAGGCGTGTCAAGGGCGACCGGTAACAGACCAGGATTTGGCGCAGTTGGCGCAAAGGGTCGAGGAGACAATCCGCCAAACCGGCGCGTCTCAGGTAGACGCGAACGACATTGGACTGTCCATTCTGGAACCACTGCGAGAACTCGATGAAGTGGCGTATCTCAGATTTGCCTCGGTGTATCAAGCCTTTGACTCACTTGAAGACTTTGAGACTGCAATTGGTGCCCTGCGCTCCAGTGCTCCCGCGGAGGACGAGGCTTGATATACGAGGCTCTGTTTCTTCTCTTGAAGCGGCTGGATCCTGAGTTCACCCACGAGTGGGGCATGCGCGTCATTGCTCTGGCCGGTAAGTGGCCACTGCATCCTGTTCTCCGCCGGACGACCGCGCCCAGTCCCTCGCAACGGGTGAATGCACTCGGGCTGTCGTTTGGTTCACCTGTCGGACTTGCCGCTGGGTTCGACAAGAACGCCAAGGCTGTTCGGGGCATCTTCGCTCTGGGGTTTGACCACGTAGAAGTGGGAACAATAACCGCGTTGCCCCAACAGGGAAACCCCAAGCCCAGACTGTTTCGACTTCCCGATGACCAGGCTCTGATTAACCGGATGGGGTTCAACAATGATGGCGCGAGGGTGGTCGCGGCGCGGCTTCGCGCGCTTCGTGCCAAGGGTGGCACGCTACCCATCATTGGTGTCAACATCGGAAAGAGCCGAGCAACGGCGATTACCCATGCCACCTCGGACTACGTAACCAGTGCGAAGCTATTGGCCCCCGTTGCCGACTATCTCGTCGTCAACGTGAGTTCTCCCAACACCCCGGGGTTGCGGGGACTCCAGCACGAAAAGGAACTCACCCCGCTGCTGAGCGCGGTCAAGGCCGCAGCGGGCAATACTCCTGTCTTGGTCAAGATTGCTCCAGATTTGGAGGCGAAGGCGATTGCGTCAGTGTGCAAACTCGTTATGGAGCTTGATCTCGCCGGCGTTGTTGCAACCAACACCACTATTTCGCGAGAGGGCTTGACCGCATCGCCCCAGGATGTCGCGAGGCTTGGTGAGGGCGGTCTCTCGGGAGCCCCCCTTCGAGGGCGATCCAGGGAAGTACTGGGTTTGGTGCGCCAGATTCTTCCCCGGGAGGTCTGTGTCATCTCTGTCGGGGGAGTTTTTGACGGAGCGGACGTAGCGGAGCGACTCGACGCCGGGGCCACACTGGTTCAGGCCTACACCGGCTTTGTTTACCGGGGGCCGCTTTTTGCCGCGAAGGTCACTACGGAACTGCAGGCAGCTACGGCCTAGCTCGGCTTTTCGCCGCGCTTGACCTGGGGCTTGGGCAGACGTAGACCCCTCATTTGCAGTGCCCGCATGGCTGAGTACCAGCGGACGCCGTTTTCGACGTTGTCGACACCGTACTTCTCGCGCAGGCCCTTGCGAACCCGGTTGCCGACCCAGATGGAGTCGAGCACAGTCAAGAGGAAGAAACCCCACAGAACCGAAATCGCGATGAACTGGGCCTCGAGTGAGGGGAGGAACGTCGCAATGATGACGGCGAACATGACCGGTATTAGAAACTCACCAAAGTTCCATCGGGCATCCACGTAGTCTCTCGACCATTTGCGCTGGGGACCCTTGTCCCGCAGAGGGAGAAAACGTTCTTCGCCATTGGCCATGCCAATGCGAGCCTTCTCGCGACTGGCGGCGAGTTTCGCCCGGGCCTCTTTCCGATTGTTTGTTACCAGAGGTCTTTTGTGCTCAGCCTCACGGTCTCTCCTCCTCGGTGTCGGCCGGCCTTTACCGGCGCCGGTCTCAGGGGAGTCGTCGTCGTGGGTCTGGGCCACAGGTCACCTCTATCTTGTGGGGAAGCTCCCCTAAGATTACCCGCATGTCACAGGGGGAAAGCTCCGCGCGAGATGTTTCAGGGTTGCGCGACCTGGTCGTTGCTGGCGCGCCCCAAATCGTGGCTGATTTGTCTGGCCTAATTCGGATTCCTTCGGTGTCGTGGGAGGGCTTTGATCACGCTCACCTGGACGACAGCGCCGCCCGCGTGGAAGACCTGTTCACTGCAACGGGTCTGTTTAGCACGGTCGGCGTTTATCGGAACGGTGGGGGAGCCCCCGCCGTGATTGCCCGTCGTGAACCGGTAGGGAATGCTCCGACGGTGGTTCTCTACGCTCACCACGATGTCCAGCCTCCCGGGGAGGAAACGCAGTGGGATAGTCCGGCATTCGAGCCGACCGTTCGTGACGGGCGCCTCTACGGGCGGGGAAGTGCTGACGATAAGGCCGGGATTGCGGTTCACCTCGCGGCCCTTCGGGCACTAGCCACGCATCACGCGGGAGATCTTCGCCTGGGGCTCGTAGTGTTCATCGAGGGTGAGGAAGAAAACGGGTCGCCCTCATTTGCCGGCTTCCTGGATGAACATCGTGAGCTACTCCAGGGCGAGGTCATCATCGTCGCGGACTCAGACAACCCGTCCAGCACAACACCGGCGCTGACGGTGAGTCTCCGGGGTAACGTGACCGCCACGTTGCGAGTGCGAACCCTGAACCATGCGGTGCACTCGGGCATGTTCGGTGGCGTGTTGCCCGATGCCATGATGGCGTTTGTGGCTCTTGCCGCGTCGTTTTATGACGCGCAGGGCGGACTCGCCATCAGTGGCCTCGAGGGCGTAGAGCAGAGCAAGTCAGGCGAAGTCCACAAAGTCGGTCACGAGGCGCCCCTTGCCCAGGGGGTCAGCGAGGTTGGCCGTGGTTCGGTTCCCCAGCGTCTGTGGCGATCAGCCGCGCTCACGATTACGGGAATGGATATTCCGAGCGTCGCACACGCATCGAATAGCCTGCTGCCGGAGGTTTCCGCCAAGCTTTCACTTCGGGTTCCTCCGGGAATGTCGGCAGGCTCAGCACTCGCACTTCTG